>DATJKB010000384.1:0-6627 GCA_035491875.1 Pyrinomonadaceae bacterium
GGCGGAGGCGCGGTGCCGAAGAACAAGTGACTACCATCAAGCGAGAAGCCAAGGTTCGCGCGCTCGCTGATCACCGAGTCTTTTCGCAGCGCGGGCGAGACGCTCGATGCGATCTCCATCGCCGCAGCTTGCGGAGTTTTCGTGCGAGGCCAGTAATACAATTTGAACTTTGGCTGCTTTGCCGCGGCGTCGTCTTTATCCGCGATAAATGCTAACTGGTTGTTGTCTTCGTCCCACGTCAACTTTTGATATTTGCCTTTGCCCCGCAGTAGCTCCGTTCGACTACCAGCAACACGAGTGTCGACGGCATAAACTCCGTTTGTGTCTTCGTTCTTCGCTGACACAGCAAACACAAGCATGTTTGCGTCTTTCGTAAGCGAATAATCGAGGACATCTGCGAAGGTCGTCTCTGTGCCACCAGTCATGTTGCGAAGAATTAGATCCGTTCCGTACTCCTTCTTCTTTTGCGGCGGCTTGGCTCCGGGTCGGTTGCCTTCCGCAGCTTGAGGTTCTCTTGCCGGCGCGGCGCTGTTGCCGGTGGCTGCTGGAGCTTCCGCAGAACCGGAGGCACTCGATGTTTCGCGCGGCGCTGGTTTCGCTTCCGGTTTCGCTTCCATCACGTAGGCAATGAATCCGGTGTTATCCTCAGGCACCTGAAAGTTTTTCACTTTTTCGATCTTCGTCACTGTGCCGTTCGACAGGTCCATGATTCCCATGGCGTTCTTCGGCATGTCTTCAGGTTTCTTCTTCTCTTTCTTCGCCTTGTTGACTTCAGCCTTCGTTGGCTCGATTGAGAAGATCAGAAACTTGCTGTCGGCCGTGAACACGGGTCGAACCAAACGACCTTGCGCGGCAATGACCTCACCAACGTTAGTGCCTGGATCATCCGGCGGCGGGACTGGCGGCCGGTAACCACGCGGCGCTTTCCAATCGACGCCGGTGCCTATGTTGCGAACAATGATGTCGCCATCGCCGTCTTGCGGAAGAAACGCATAAGCGACGAACTTTCCGTCGCGAGAGATCTGGGGTGCCTGAATTGAACGCCACGAGTCGTAGTCTTGATGAGTTATTGGACGTTTGGTCGCACTGGTTCGCTGCGCTTCATCTGTGGAAGCTGAAACGTGAGTAAGACGTAAGCTCGCGACTGAAAGAAGTAACGAGACGACGCAGATTAAACTGGCCGTTCGTCGAAGTAGAACAGGCGAAGTGGTTGGCGAAATCAGTCGCGGAACGACGCGTCTGAAAGTCCGCGAATTTCGCGGAACAACGGGCGTCGAGAATAGTCGCGGCCCACTGAACACTTTTGCCAAGCGTTTCATAACTCCTCACCTCTCGATTGTCAGATTTTTCCCCAAGGACGGCTTGCTAAGTCTCAACTGACGCGGACGATAAGTCAAGATCGGTTTTGGAGTGCGGTGACCTGTCACCGCTTTAGGTCGCGACCTGTCGCGACCCGTCTGAGGAGGGTCCCCGTCAAAAGGAAAAGCGGCGACAGGTCGCCGCACTCCAAAACTCACTCCAAAACTATTGACGGCCCGGAAAGCCACGGGCTAGTATTTTTGGAGCGTTTCCTGGCCTCAAACCCGCTGGCGACGCTGGCCCAACTCACGAGCCGCTCTTAATCTCCACCGGGCCCATCAGTAACACCGGCTGACCCATCAGCAAACCTGGCTGAAATAACCACAAAACCGGTCAGTTAATCCCCACTACGTAGGACATCGATATGAGCGCACAACATGAAGTATGGCGTGTCAGCACGGTCGAAGGCATTTTCGAAACCGACCTGGAGACGCTCAAACAATGGATAGCAGAAGGCTGCGTCCAGCCCACCGACAAAGTCAGCAAAGGAACTCTCAATTGGATCGACGCCGGGCGTGCCCCCATGCTCCGGGCAGCGTTCGCTGGCGACTTTACACCACAGCCTCCTCAGGAGCCGGTCTATCCTGAAGCCACAGGTGGATGGCAAGTCCCGCCCCGGTTCGATGGGATGTCGTCTTCCGGACCCACCTCCGAGTCAAGTTCTGATACTCAGCCCTCGTCTTCTGAGTCAACCTCTTACGAGGCGAAGTCTGACACGCCGCCTCCAATCAACGACGGCTTTTCTGCATCCACAAACACCTGTCGGAACCATCCTGAGTCGGCGGCCCACTTTATCTGCCGCATGTGTAACGCAACGTGGTGCGAAACGTGTCCGCGATTTGTTAGTGGCAGCAAGATTCCGTTGTGTCCTTCGTGTGGCGACCTGTGCAAAGTCTACAAGGACCTCGCGAATAGAGCCGCGCAGTCGGAGTTCCAAGCCTCCGGGTTCGGTCTCGCGGATTTCAGCAGAGCGATCCGCTATCCATTCCAGCACCTCGCCGCTCTTATTGGCGGAGCACTCATTTATGCTTTTCTGTTAATGGCTGGTTTCAAGGGTGCAGTGGTCGCCTGGATGATCATGTTCGGATGTATCTCGCATGTGATCAGTCAGGTCGCTTGGGGACGTCTCAATCGCAGCTTTATGCCTGACTTCAGTGCCTTCTCGCTTTGGGATGATCTGGTTATGCCGATCTTTCTTGGAATCGGGATAACGGTCGTCACATGGGGACCAATCATCGCGTTGGTGATTGCGCTGTTGTTTGGTGTCGTGGGTGGGCCAGCAGCAGCGCCGCCAATTGTGCCCGGACAGGAAATGGCCGCAGCCGCCGAGAGCTCCGCTCCCAACGAAGACGAACTTAAGGCGCTCACGGATCCGAATGCCGATCCAAAGAAGCTTGAAGCAGCGAACAAGAAACTCAACAACCTTCGGCCAGGATCACAGATCGCCCAAGAAGCGGAACGCTCGAAGAGTGAAAATGAGCCGGGCCAGGCGATAAGCATGCTGTTGCCGTATCTCGGCGCTGGCATTGTTCTCGGCGTGCTCCTTCTGGCGGGCTTGGGTTGGGCGTTTTTCTACTATCCGATGGCTTTAGCGGTCGCCGGCTACACGCAGAGTTTCGGCTCGGTGATAAACCCGCTTGTGGGTCTCGACACGATTAGAAGAATGGGATTGACCTACTTTAAAGCGTTTGGAATGGTAGTCGCCGTTCAAGTCGTTGCATTAATCGTCAGCGTGATCATTGCGATAATTACGTCGCCGTTCAATCTCCCGTTTGTGGGAAATCTGCCAGGGAACTTTATTAGCGCCTGCGCAACGTTCTATTTCAATCTAGTGATTGCGTGCGTGCTTGGTCTGTCGCTGTACAAATGTGCTGACCGTCTTGGGATCAGCGTTGACTAATTTCGCGGCGGATCATTTCAGCTCTTTCAGGATCCAGTTTCTGAAGGATCTGGTAGTGCTCTAATCCCGCGCGCACATCACCGTGTCTCAGTTCCGTCACGCATAAAGCAAAGCGAGCGTTGACGTCGTTTGGATCTGCTTTGATCGCTTGACGATAAGACTCAATTGCCTGCGTGTAACGGCCGAGAGCGTAGTACGCGAGGCCCAAATCTACCGAGAGTCGTTTGTATTCCGGATCTAGACGAAGCGCCTCGCGATAAGCAGTTACTGCCTCGTCAAATCTCGAGGTGTACCGGTATGAATTACCGATAAAGTGATAGGTCGTGGCTCTCGGTCTCAGCGTAGTCTCCGTTAGAAAAGCCCGGATCGCCTCCTGGTAGCGCTCCTCGTCGTAATACAACCTACCCAACTGATTGAACGCGCATTCGTCACCCGGGTTAAGATCTATCGCTCGTTTTAGCGCGCCTTCTGCCTCACGATTCCGATGCTGAAGATGGTAGACCATGCCGAGACCACACTGGGCGCACGAGTCCTCTTGAATACTCACTGCCTTCGCGAATGCCTTCTCAGCCTGCGCGTAATCTTCCAATCCGCGATATGCCGAACCCAACTCCACGTAACCTCTCGCGAATTTGGGGTCGGAGCTAACCGAGCGCTCATACGCCTCAGCCGCACCCCGGTAGTCACCTTTTGAGTAAAGGCGTTTGCCTTTAACGAAGTAATAGCTGCCGGTTACTGACGGCACCGCTTGCGCGATTATAGCTACGATAAAAATAAAGATCGCCCAGCCAATAATCGGTCGTAAACGCATATAGCACCCTGGATTTGATAGGTAATTGCGAGCTCGCCTGGTTCTCTAATTTTGACTGACGATTCGCTGGTGGTGAGGTGAAGTCGATCGGGAAGGGCTTAAGTAGTTTAGGGAGAAGGCGGCTTGGAAGGCAAGGTTTTTAGAACGGAGGCGGGGAAGGGGGACGGGGAGACGGGGGGACGGGGAGACGGGGGGACGGGGGGACGGGGAGACGGGGGTGAGATCTTGTGTCCCCCGTCTCCCTGTCTCCCTGTCTCCCTTCAGTCTGGGCAAGGATACGGCACGCAGACGCCCTGACAATCCACGTATCCGTCCGGGCAGCCTATCGTGAGCTCGCCTCCCCCACCTTCTCCGCCACCCTCGGGATAGGGCGGCTCTTTTGTGTCCTTTTCCCAAACCCAGTGAATCAAAGGCATCAATTTCTCGTTTAGCTCATCGAATCGCCCGCCCCTGCCCTCTGTGTGTCGGAGGAAATAATTAATGGCACCACACTCAAGTGAATCGAGTAGCGTGCGAAGTCGAACATAACCATGCAGATCAATTCCCTCGCTAGGGCTTGGGGGTGAAGAATTCTTTTTGTCGGAATCCATAGTCTTCCTCCTATGTTGGGAGTTAATTTGGTCGGAAGTTATCCAGCATTGAAAGTGTGGTCCAACTCGATTGCTTACCGTAATAAATCGTCTTTGCCCCAGGCGCCCAACTCAATGTGGATAAGTAGAGTCGTGCATCGTTGGTTGTAAGGACAGTCCGCACTGCACCGCCCCTCGTTGGTATAACTCTTAAACTATCTGAACCGGCCTCACGCGTCACAAACGCAATTAAATTGCGCGACGGTGCAAGGTAAATATTTTGAAAGTAAACTGCTTTTAGATCCGATAGCGGTCGCTGCTGTCGTGTCTCTGCATTCAACGCTAACAGATTTACTTCGGCAGGCAGGCTTGGAGCACCGGCGACTCCTTTGATTGTCTTGAAGATCAACTCGTTCTGAGCATCAGACCAACCCACAATTCCCAGCACTGAGTCCGATTGAAATACGTCGGCAGCCTTTCCATCTCGTGCGAACCACACACTCCACGTAGTTTCTTTCTTACCGGACTCAGGGGGCGACAACGCTACCCATGCGATTGTTTTTCCGTCTGTAGATACCGTTGGGTTGAAAAACAACAAGCGCTCATTGGTGTTGTCAGACAGTTGTTTTTTTTGAGATCCGTCTGCACTTAGCTGCCAGACGTTCGCTGCGCCTCCCTCTTTTGCGCAATACACGAGACTGCTCCCATCAATGGACCATTCGAAGTCTTGAGTCTGCGAACGATTGTACGGAAGGTACGTGTAGCCGCCGAAAATGATGCCTCCGGTTGTCAGCGCTCGCGCATCGCCACCTGATGAGTGAACGATCCAGAGGTTCGGCGGGCCGTTTGTTTGACGAAGAAACGCGATCTGTTTTCCATCCGGTGACCAACGCAGCGCGAATCCATCCGGCGCCAACTGTGTCAACGGGCTTTCACTACCTAACGCCTTCACTTGCGGAATCGACTTGAACAGAGTCGCCCCGGTATTGGCCGGCAAATTCTGAAAGGCAATACTTTTTCCGTCGGGCGAGAGATCGGGCCACAGTTCGACCCCCGTTTCGAAAGTCAGCTGCGACTCCGTAGGCTGATCCAAGTTGATACTCCAGAGGTCGAGTTCTTCCCGTCCCGTTGCATAAAGAATCTTCGTTCCATCAGACGAAACATCGAGGACGTCGGTGTTGTTATCGTTGGTCGTCAACTGCACTGGCGGCCGACTATCCAGGTACGTCATGAAGATCTGCTTGATTCCGTTGCGTTTTGAGCTGTAAAGGATCTTTTTGCCGTCGGGCGTCCAGACAGGCTGGCTGTCTTCAGAGTCGTCGTTCGTAACGCGCACGGGCTGGCCACCTGCCCTCGGTGCAACAAAGATGTCGCTATTACCATCCTGTGTGTCGCTATAGGCAATCTGTTGTTCATCTGGTGAAACACTGAATCCACGATCCGCGGGCTTTAATGGATCGAAGTTTGTAACTTGTGTCACCTGTTGATTAGTGGGGTTAAGCGAATAAAGATTTCCCTGGCTCACAAAATAAATTTGCCCCGTCCGGGACCAACAAACAAGTCCGCGACTCGATCGTTCAAGACTCTTCGCCAGTGTGGGGGCGCCGCCAAAAGCAGGCATGGTCCAAATACCGTTCTGGGTTTCGCGTCGCGAAAGAAAAGCCAACTGCTGTCCGTCGGGCGACCATACGGGGCTCGCCCCGATTCCTTCAGCACTGCGATTCGTGAAGGGCTCGCCTCCGCTTACCTGTTTCAACCAAAGCGGACTGGTGCCCTCTTTCGACGATGCGTAAGCGATTAGCCTTCCATCTGGAGAGAATCGTGCGTGTCGCGTCCCGGTCTCCCCGAGTTCGTTTTTTCTACTCGTCAGCTGAGTGACTGTTAGATTCGAAGTTTGAAATGTACGACTCTTGAACTGCTGCCACAGAAACCATCCCGCGATCCCGCCGACGGCTACTAGAAGGACCAGCAAACCCCAGAGCCAGTTA
>DATJKB010000385.1:0-5083 GCA_035491875.1 Pyrinomonadaceae bacterium
GGGTAACCCAACTATTCCAGTTACCGACACGAACACTCTTCCAGCAGTTATCGAACCTTATGCGCTTGTGTTTGTGCACGAGGAGGCAGTTAGTTTCACGTCGCCGGTTGAGCGAGCGCCCGATTATGGTTTTGCCGGCGCTAACTGGGGCGTGTGTCAGCCACCAACCATCACGACGATCGAAGATGATCATCCGAGCATCGCTTACTCAACTGGGTGGCACACCGTTAACACGGGAACAGCGAGCGCTGGACACTTCCGCTTCCACACCGGAAATGCGCCGAGTCACTACGCACGCCTGACGTTCAATGTTGATGCGGGCAAGATCGGCAAGCTTACTTACTATTACGGCACCAGCTCGAAAGGCGGAACAGCCGCCGCCTCACTTGACGGAACTGCGGGCACGGTGAACTACAGCGGTGGACCAGGTGGTCTAAAGGATCCGACATTTGGGCCTAAGATCGAATTTGCAAATCTTTCGCCCGGTCAGCACGTGCTCGAACTGACGAATCTGAGTGACGCAGTCTACATCGATCGCTTTGTACTCGAGAGTTCGGCAACCAGCGGAAGTCCGACGTCGGGTCCGGGGGCAACAAGCACAAATAGTGGGACCCTAAACCTTGGACAAGAACTATCGAATCCGATTGTTGTTCCGGCAGGGGCTAGTTCAATGTCGTTAGTAGCTGCTTCGAACAACAATCTTCCTATCAAGTTGCTGTTAATAAGTCCGACTGGATCAATCTTAAATACGGCTGACAGTTCAGGCGGTGTTGCAACGCTGAGCGTGCCGGTTGGGCAATCAGGTACTTATGTCTACAAAGTAGTGAACCTGAGTGTTGGGCCAGTGCAGGTTTGGACAGCTGCCACCCCGACCATACAACGTTAGGGTGCCTCAGCCGATTGAAGTCGGCTGAGTTGCATGCCCAGCGACTGCCGTCCGCGTGCCCAGCGCGGACGGCAGTTTTTTATGTTCGATACTCTTTAGCTTGTCGTCAACGTACGGTATCACTCAACGCTGTGGAACACAGTCAGTACCACCTCGCGGTAGCGTGTGGGTGCAAAGCCAAATCGTCAATGGCACGAAGTGAGTAGGTGATGTTCTAAGTGACGTGTGCTCACGGTTGGTCGCAGCGGCTCCGGTCAAGGTTTGGCTGCGCACTCACCCGCTACCGCGAGGTGGTACTGACTGTTTTCCACTGCGTTGAATTGCACCGCACCTTGACGACAAACTGAAGTGTATCGGACATGGGTTTGGCGCGTTCGCTTGATCTCAACTAGAATGCCCGCGCTATTCCTACCTAAATTGCTCGTCTAGGAGCTACCGAAGTGAAGAAACTTAAAACAGCAATCGCTAGTTTTCTGTCCCTGGTGTGCCTTTGCGCGACAGCCTTGCCACAACGTCCTGGAGTTAGACCGGAACCGCCTGTTGGAAGTGGAACCGTAGTCTTGCGTGCTGCTCGATTGATCGACGGCAACGGTGGTGCTCCCATCACCAACGCAGTAGTTGTAGTTGTTGATAACAAGATCGCTGAAGTTGGATCGGTCGGGCAAGTTCGCTTGCCGGCAAATGCTCGCACCATAGATCTCGGTGACGTGACTCTGTTGCCCGGACTGATCGACGCGCACACTCATATTATCGGTCGCGTGCTTGGCGATCCCGACAACGAAGCATCAGTTGTCAAAGACTTCGAATCGTTTGGCGCCATCTTGGGCGTCCGCAATGCCCAGAAAACTTTACTAGCTGGGTTCACCAGCATTCGTAATGTTGGGGCAGAGGGACGCTTCGACGATATGGCTCTTCGCAAGGCAATCAATGAGGGTTGGGTCGAAGGGCCGCGAATCCAAAGTGCCGGTCACGCGTTGGGAATTCGCGGCGGACACTGTGACGAAAATGGCTATCGTCCGGGTCTGATGGATCCAGGCATCGAAGAAGGCATTGCCGATGGACCAGATCAGATTCGCGCGTCCGTACGATACCAGGTCAAGTACGGCGCTGATGTCATCAAGACGTGCGCGACGGGCGGGGTTCTATCGGAAGGCGATGCAGTTGGAGTGACGCAATATACTTTCGAAGAGTTGAAAGCGCTGGTTGAAGAGGCGCACAAGCTCGAGCGAAAGGTCGCGGCGCACGCACACGGGACGGAAGGTATCAAGCTCGCCGTACGCGCGGGAGTTTCGTCAATCGAGCATGGATCATTTCTCGACGAAGAAGGCGCGCGTCTGATGAAGCAGAACGGCACATTCCTTGTGCCAACCCTATCAGCAGCCGAGGGGGTTGAACGTGCTGCGAAGACCGGCGTGTTGAAAGGACTGCGCGCTGAGAAAGCGTTGGCGGCGGCCGCGGCGGTCCGACATGCGATCAAATTGGCGGTGGCGAATCAGGTAATGATCGCCTTTGGCACTGACGCGGGCGTAATCCCTCACGGAACAAACGGTCATGAGTTTGAGTTGCTGGTTACCTGGGGCGGTATGTCAAACATGGACGCCATCCTCGCAGGCACACGGAATGCTTCGAAACTTCTTGGATGGGACAAAAACCTTGGAACAGTTACGCCTGGCAAGTGGGCCGACATCATCGCCGTCAGTGGAGATCCGCTGAGGGATATCAAGAACATGGAAAGCGTTGTGTTCGTGATGAAGAATGGGGTGGTGTACAAGGGGAAGGAATAGCGAAGAGTGATTTCGGATTTCGAATTTCGGATTTCGTGTTTGGACAATTTTTCGTCAAACCGGGAGACTAGTTTATTGACAAGTCCAGGAATTCTCTTGGAGACGAAAAATCCGAAATCCGAAATCCGAAATCGTTTTATTTGATTTCTTCCCAGATCAGCGTGTGCTTTGTTTCTTTCAAGAATAACGAGCCAACGATGAAAGTAATCGAGGCGACGACGATCGGATAGTACAAGCCTGCATAGATATTCCCGGTTTCAGCAATCACCGACAATCCAATCACGGGAAGCAATCCACCAAACACGCCATTACCGATGTGGTAGGGAAGTGAGAGAGATGTGTATCTGATCTTCGCGGGAAAAGCTTCAACGAGATATGCGGCGATCGGTCCGTAGACCATAGTGACAAAGATCACCTGGATGAAAACCAGAAGAATCAATTTCCAGGCAGTACTGTTGCCGATCAGGTTTGCAAAGTTGGTGTACGTCAAGACCTCCTTTGCCGGCTCGAGTGGGCCATTGATGTTCGTTTGCGGCGTCAGTTTTGGTGCACCCGTAATGCGGTCCGGCTGCGACGACACGGTGACTATGTTAGATCCCGCCGCGGCTTGCATTGCGTGATAGATCGGCAGATACGAGAGCGCAGCCAGTAAGCATCCAATCATCATTATCTTTTTGCGACCAACTCGATCTGACAGCGAGCCGAAGAACACAAAGAAAGGCATTGCCATTAGGAGCGCGATGGCCACGATGTAGTTTGACGAACGGCCGTTCACTTTCAGGATTGTTTGCAGATAGAAGAGTGCGTAGAACTGTCCCGTGTACCACACGACACCTTGCCCGGCAGTTGCGCCAAAAAGAGAGATCACAACTCGTTTCAGATTCTCTTTTTGGGTGAACGCTTCCTTAAGAGGTTTTGCCGAAGTCATGCCCGCGCTCTTGATCTGTGTGAATATTGGCGACTCTTTCATGCGCAGTCGGATGTAGAGCGAAATGCCGACGAGGAAGATCGAAATGATGAAAGGTATGCGCCATGCCCATGAGGCGAACGTCTGTGTGCTGAAGGAGTTCTGCACTACCAGAATTACAACCAACGAGAGAAACAAACCAAGTGTCGCAGTGATTTGAATGAAGCTTGTGTAAAAGCCGCGCTTGTCGTCAGGAACGTGCTCGGCCACGTAGATCGCCGCGCCGCCGTATTCACCTCCGAGTGCCAGTCCTTGAAGTATCCGTATAACCAGAAGAAGTATCGGCGCTGCTAATCCGATCGTCGCGTACGTTGGGAGGAAGCCGATGAGTGCGGTCGCTCCGCCCATGATTAGCAGCGTTACAAGAAAGGCGTACTTGCGGCCGACTAGATCGCCAATGCGACCAAAGAACAACGCACCAAACGGACGCACGACAAATCCCACAGCAAACGTTGAGAGGTACGCGATCAACGCGAGTGTGTCGTTGCCGGAAGGATAGAACAACGGCGAGATCGTTGTGGCCAGACTTCCAAAGATATAGAAGTCGTACCATTCGATCATGGTGCCAACTGCTGATGCAGTGATTACTTTCCAGATTTGATAGTCGTGAACTGGCGCGGCGGACGAAGTAGGGTTCAAGTTGTCGCTTTCTCCAGAGAGTTAATGGATTTACTTATCGCTGGTTTTGCAGTTCCTTGCGAATCATCATCAGGATCTCATAGTAACGCCATTCAGGTGGAGCGTTGCTTTCACCGTGATGATCCGGCTTTAAGATCAGATTGCCAGTCGCCAGCAACACCCGTCTGACTTCCGGATTCTGTTTCACTTTCTCGCGCGTCGCTTCAACAATCAAACGATAGTGCTCGCCGGGTTTCATCGAACGATATTTGAATCGTTTCCCTTCGAACGTCACCCAATCAATACTAATTTGCTCCATGTTCTGTTCAGCGAGCGTCCCTGCGGATTTAGCTTCGAAGGCAGTCATCTGCGCCACCTGATCACGCGTGTATTTCCATACTATTCTCGGAGTTTGTGCCCGCGGATCTTTTGGTCCTTCGGGATAGAGCATCATCTGCCAGAAGCCTTCAAGACTACCGTAACGTTTTCCACGGTACGTGAATGGAGTGGGGGCAAAGTTTGATAGCAGACCGAGCTCGTGTCGCTTCGAAAGGATCACCTCACCCGATCCAGCTTCCTGGGGCAGTATTTCCCAATCGGGTTTACTTGGGTCCGATATCGGAGTCCACCAGTGAGCAGGATAGCGTGGGTCGCGTTTGATGGGCGCCCTGTCAGTGGTCTGCGCTGAACACGTAGCCCAGAGCAGTCCAAGGATCAAAATCGAAATGGTTCTTACTGAGTATCCCAAAACAAGGTTAGAGATCTTAGTCTTTCTCTGCGTTCTCGGCGTCTCGGCGTCCGCTGCGTTTTCGTTGGACTGATTAGGCA
>DATJKB010000386.1:0-7521 GCA_035491875.1 Pyrinomonadaceae bacterium
AGAGGTTGCGCATAGAATTGAGTCCTTCAACATTGGACTTCGGCACACAAAACAAAGCGCTTCCCTTTTCAAGGAAGCGCTCAAGGAATTCAGACTGACCTTGTAAATTATCTGCGACGTGATGGTGCGGCTGCGGTTGCCGGCAATCGCACTTCCTGACCAGCCTTCAATTCTGTATCAGGTGTGATGCCGTTCAGGCGAGCCACTTCGTTCGGATCCAGATTGTAACTAGAAGCAATACGCTGAATCGTGTCGCCCTTACGCGCGCGAACTGTCTTTAATCCGGGCGCTGCTGCCGGCGCTTCGGTACCGGGCTTGGCCCGTACCCAACGCGTTAGCTTCACACTGTTGTTCGGAACGACCAGCTTGTTAGCGTTCTTCAGATCCACACCAGTGTTCATCGCCTGCAAGGCCGCCACTGGAACGCCCACGCGATTCGCCACTGTCTGGAAGTCTTCACCGGGCGCGACCGAAATGATGCGCGCTGTCTCACGTCTTTCACCCGGTATCCGCTTCAGCAACGCGACGAACTGTTTCGCGCGTCCGGCCGGTACTCTAACGTTGTACAACTCACCGCGAGGCGTGATGTCGCGCCTCAACTCCGGATTCAGCGTGCGAATGTAATCGACGCTACTGTCGGTTGCGTCAGCGATAAGCTGCAAGCTTGTCGCCGTCGGTACCTGGACCATGTCGTACGAGAGTGACGGATCTGGCTTGATACCTTTGAAGCCGTATTTCTCAGGATTCTTGGCAATCAGGATCACGGCAAGAATATTCGGAACGTAGTTGCGAGTTTCTTGCGCGATGTACGGATAAATCATCCAGAAATTTGCCGTACCTGCACGGGAGATTGCGCGATCGATGTTGCCCGCGCCCGTGTTGTATGCGGCCATCGCCAATTCCCAGTTGCCGTTGTAGCGCTTGGCAAGATCCTTAAGATGACGAGCAGAAGCTCTAGTTGCTTGCTCAATACTGTTCCGTTCGTCGACGTATGCGTTCTGTTTCAAACCATACATGCGACCCGTGCTTGGAATGAATTGCCACAAGCCTGATGCGGCGGCCCAGGATACGGCGCGCGTCTTCCACGCACTCTCAACTTGTCCCAACCAGGTAACGTCAATTGGTACGCCTTCTTCGTGAAAGATCTTGCGCGCGGTCTTCATAAAAAGTCCCGAGCGACGCAGACCATTTTCCATCGTGGAACGACCGCGACCCTGGTAATAATTAATGTAACCCTGGATGAGCGGATTCAACGTGAAGTTGAAGTTGACGTTCTGCTTGGCTTGTTCGAGCGCTAACACATCAGCGTCTGAGACATTGGTTTCATCTGTCGTCAAAACCAACTTGCTGAGGTCGTCTAACGGTGACGGTTCAAATCTTTGGTCACGGAAACCAACCTGCGGAGCCACTGCGGGCTTTGGATCCTGTGACTGGTTTTGAGCGATAGTGCTGGTGTTCGTCGTGAACTGCTGTAGTGGCACTTCCTCGCGGTAGATCATCTCAACCAGTTCCAAGTAGAACGTCTGCAGCTTTTGACTCGCGCGAACATCGATACCCGATTCGAGAATCACATCGACAGCCTTGTCGAATTCATCCCTCGCCTGTTCCCTCTTCTTATCCTCGAGGTTCAGTTTTCCTTTACGGAAATGATCTTGAGAACGCGCGATGATCTGCGCAACTCGTTTCTCAAGCTGGTCCATTTCAGTCGGGATTGAGCGGGCAGACGAAGCCGCTGGGATCTGAGCAAAACTAATTGCCGGGAATGCGACGAGCGCCGCAAATAATGCCGCACGGGCAATCAAACGAGGGAAGCTCGCTGACATTTTATCGTCGATACTCCTTCAAAGGTTGGCAGTACATCCCGGACCGATAGCTTTAGGGCGGGCCAGGATCACAATTGGATTGCGTGGTATCTAATGGCTCCTCAATGATTTGGACTTCGGTAGGAGCCCGAAAAATCACTCCGGAGGTTATCACACGCTTTTTTAGAGTGTCAAACAAACCTCTAATAAAACCAGACGCCGAAACGGTGAACTTTTCCACTAAAACTTTGGCCGTTTCAACAGTTAACTGATGCTCACAGTGCGGGTTCGGGTTGCGCCCCAGGAGGCGAATTCGCCCGCTAATTTGTGGCGCCCTCAAAGTGCCAGAAAATTTAACGCCCAGGGTTCTGATTCCGTTGCAAAAAATTAGCGAAATCTCACAGGGCTACAGTTCTTGGGGATTCACGTCAATCCCAGCATTATTTCAGTACATCACGAAGTCCGATTCTGTTTTGTAACAAAATGGTTAGACGGCAAATAAGCAACGAATCGGCGTGTTTACGGCTTCGTAACCCACGGAACGCCTTTTGCCACTCTCTCTGCGAGCATCTCTCCCGACATCGAAGGCGACCGATGAAAGGAACCCAGCGATTCCTAATCAATAGTGGGTTAAGGGTCTGAATCGTTACTTAAAACTATGTCAACTGTAGCCAGCGAAGCTGAAGTTCGTGAGTTTCCAGGTGCGGGCGTCGAACGAGTGAAATCCGTTACGACTGTCACGCCGCTCTTCAACAATCGTGAATTGAGTTTGTTGGAGTTTCATGCACGCGTGCTTGACGAGGCGCTCGATCCATCCAATCCGCTAATTGAGCGGCTCAAGTTTCTAGCGATCTTTTCGTCTAATCTGGATGAGTTTTTCATGATTCGTGTTTCAGGCTTGAAAGAAGAAGTGGAACACGGCGTCACTCATGTTTCGGCAGATGGTCTGACACCAGAGGAACAACTCGACAAAATAAGGCAGCGCCTGTTGCCGTTAATCGATCTGGAAAGCAAAGTGTTGCTGGAAGAGATTCTTCCCGAACTAGATCGTGAAGGAATCCGACTGATTCATTATGACTCGTTAAGTCATCATCAACGCGGTCATCTTAGAACTTACTTCTTTGAGAAGATCTTTCCGGTGCTTACGCCTCAGGCAGTGGATCCTAAACACCCATTTCCGTTTGTATCGCCATTGAGTCTAAATCTGGGTCTAATGGTCGAACCGCCGGATGATAGATCGGTGGATGGAAGCAAACTTACCGGTCCTCGGTTTGTGCGAATCAAAGTCCCATCGGCGGTTCCCCGCCTAATCCCGGTTGATTTGAGTGGCGCATCTTTTGTGCTTGCCGAAGAAGTGATTGAGGCAAATATCTCCGAGCTGTTTCCGGGAATGATTACAAGCAAAGCGCACCGCTTTCGTATCACGCGCGATGCTGACATGGAGATCCGTGAGGAAGAAGCGGAAGATCTGCTGGGCTTACTTCAACAAGAATTGCGACGGAGGAAGTTCGGCGCGCCCGTTCGACTTGAAGTGTCGAGAGGTATGCCACGCGACATGATTGATTACCTCTCTCAGTCGCTCGATCTTTCGGATAGTGACGTCTACGTGATCGATGGCCCATTAGGCATTCAAGATTTAACGTCTCTTTCTGACGTGGATCGGCCCGATCTCAAATACGCCCCCTTCGAGCCTGCTATTCCACAGTGGTACAGCGAAAGCGAATCGATCTTCGATGCCATCAAAGAACGGGATCGCCTGTTACATCATCCCTACGACTCTTACGACTGCGTCACCGGTTTTCTGAATCAAGCTGTCGACGATCCCAACGTACTGGCAATCAAGATCTGTCTTTATCGAACCGGGCCAGATTCGCCTATTCCACCAGCTTTGATTCGTGCGGCCGACCAGGGCAAGCAGGTGACGGCGCTCATCGAACTGAAGGCGCGCTTTGATGAGGAATACAACATTGAATGGGCCCGCAAACTTGATTATGCAGGCGTCCATGTTGTCTACGGTGTTGTCGGACTAAAAACACACGGCAAGTTAACGCTCGTTGTCAGAAATGAAAATGGGGTCTTACGAAATTACGTGCATATCGCCTCAGGAAACTACAACCCCACTACGTCGTGCACGTATACCGACGTTGGAATGTTCACTGCCGACGAAGACATCGGGAAAGATGCGGCCGAACTATTCAATTATTTGACGGGCTATTCGAGGCAATCTGAATATCGGCGGCTACTTATTGCGCCGATTACTTTGCGCAAGGACCTTGATGCCTTGTTCGATCGCGAGATCGAACATCAACGAGCGGGTCGTCAGACGCGAATCATTGCAAAGTTCAATCGCCTCGCGGATAAACAAATGATTCAGAAGCTTTACGAAACGGCCCAGGCTGGCGTGAAGATCGATTTGATCGTGCGCGGTATTTGTATGCTGCGCCCAGGTGTTCCCGGTCTTTCAGAGAACATTACGGTGCGCAGTGTGGTCAGCCGTTTCCTTGAACACAGCCGCGTATTCTACTTCGGGAACGGCGGCAACGAAGAGATCTATATTGGCAGCGCTGATTGGATGACCCGCAATCTCAAACACCGAATTGAGGTTGTTGCGCCAGTTTTGGATCCGGCACTTAAAAGCTATCTAAAAGACGTCGTACTCGATGCTTATCTGCGTGACACTGGCAAAGCACGACTGTTGTTGCCGGATGGCACGTATGGACCCGTCCCCTCGAAGTCAGCATTCCCCTTTGACAGCCAAACTTATTTCATCGGCTGTGACGGCACTCGTTAAGTTCCTCCCTCGTCGTTAAGAACTCGGATGTGCCCGACGCCTGATTGGGTACAGCCGTGCCGCTGCTTGGAAACATACGGAGTTGATTATGACTTGGACCAAACAAATTAGAACAATCGTAATGTTGATGCTGGTCATGTGCATGACCGCAGTTGATCTCAGTGTCGCTAAGCCGAAACCGAACAAAGACAAAAAAGTACCTTCAGGCACACCTGTTTTTTGGCGCAGACCGGTAGATATTCGTAACCGTGATCTATTTCTTGGACCAGGCGGCAGCAGCATGCGGCCCGATCTGAGTCGAATAGAATTCATCAAAGAAGAAAAGGGTGGTTACTCGAAGAAGTTTCGCGTCCGAGATGGCTCGGGACGTGAGTGGGTGGCGAAGATTGGCAAGGAAGCTCAATCGGAAACTTCAGCGGTGAGATTGTTATGGGCCGTCGGTTACCCAACTGAAATCAACTACCTCGAGCCGCGCGTTACGATTCCCGGTAAAGGTACGTTCACAAATGTGCGATTCGAGGCCCGCCCGGAAGGTGTGAAGAGAGTTGGCGAATGGAAGTGGAGCAGAAATCCGTTCGTACAGACCCCAGAGTTTCAAGGTCTGAAAATCATGATGGCGCTTATCAACAACTGGGATATTAAGGATTCAAATAACGAGATGTTGCATTTTCGCGGACGAGATGGCGATGTGTTGGTTTACATCATCAGCGACCTCGGCGCGACATTTGGTCACGCGAGCGGCACTCCGTTGTTCTGGCGCATCACGCGCAGCCGGAACAATCCGAAGAACTATGCAAACTCAAATTTCCTGAAAAAGGTGAAGGACAATCGCGTCGAAATCAAGTACGGCGGCAAGAACAGAGGACTGTTCAAGAACATCAATGTCGACGATGCCACCTGGATCGCCTCCTGGCTGTCACAGCTCAGTGACCAGCAAATCAGAGACGCCTTCCGAGCAGCGAATTACACGCCGTCGGAGATAAATCTTTTGGCAGGTGAAGTTCGCCAAAGGACTAATGAGCTGGTGAACTTGCGACCAGGTGAGCGGATCGGCCGCAGATAGCGACTAGTCCTGATGGCTTCAAACACAACGGATAAACGCAAGAGAGAGTTAGTTACTCTCATCGTTGTCTTTACGCTGGTGTTGTTGGTGAGTGCGCTGGTGGTGTATCTGATTGCGGGACGAACGACGTCACGATCGGATACGGCACGTGACACTCAAGTACCGACGTCATCACCACGCGATTCGACGGCGGGGCCTGTTGTCTCACCGCGCGATTCACTAGACCAAACACCTACACCTTATCGTCGGGAGAACCAGTCTCCAGGATTCGTCGAACAGCTATTCGGCAGTGGCTCCTCCGAAGCTTACGATCCGAACGCACACTGGAGCGGGAACGTAGGAAAGATCTCCTTCCGATTAATACTCGCAGCAATACTCGGAGCAGCTCTGGCGTTTCGACCAAGAAAAGAACTCCGCGTACTCAAGCGAAACCCGTATGTTTCGCAAACTCAAATACTGTTGGCGATCGTCGCGGCGGCATTGATGATCATCGTTGGCGACAATGCAGCACGCGCCTTTGGCATATTTGCGGCCGTCTCGCTCGTCAGGTTTCGCACGAACATCAGAGATCCAAAAGAGATCACAGTTCTGTTGATTAGCCTGGCGTTGGGGCTTGCCTCGGGCGTTGGCCGTTACGAACTGGCTTTGATACTGGTAGTGTTCTCCATAATCGTTCTGTGGCTTCTCGAGTGGCGCGAAACAAGTGAAGTTTTTCGGGCTCTCGCGGTAAAAGTCTGCACCAGAAATGTCGCTTCAACTCAGCAGGCGCTGCGACAGGTGTTCCAACAACACGGTTTCGATTCCGAACTACGTGGTCTCGAGCGGGAACACGATGATGGCTCGGCAGGGTATCTTGTTTACTCCGTCGATGTAACTCCGACAGTGAGCACGGACCAGCTGAGCGAGGATGTTATGTTGCTGGATGAAAAGAACATCGACAGCATCACGTGGGAACAGAAGAAGAGCTACTCATACCTCTACCAATAACGGAGGCAGAAACGCACAAAGCAAAAGCCACGAACGATTGAACGTTCGTGGCTCGCGTGTTTCGTGTAGTGTTAGTTGTTAGTTCTTAGAACCGGTCTCAGTTACCGCTGAGGCATTCGCCTGAAACTGCTTCCAGTAGTCTTTGACGAAATCCTTCTGCTTACCATGGCCGAAGCCAGAGTTAAAATCATACTGGTTCATCTCAGCTAATACCTGTTCAAGATTCCAGCCATCGTGATTGAAACGATAAACCGCTCCCACGACGCCTGTGCGATGACGTCCGCCGGCACAGTGCACGAAGAACTTGCCCGTTTCAGGGTCGTTGGCGACTTTTAGAAATTCATTTACCTGCTCGATGCTCGGGTAGCTCTTATCGACCATCGGAATATTGATGTAACGAAGTCCGGCTGCCTCAACCGCGGGCTGCTCCTCCGCTCTTGAATTGTCAGTCAGGTCAATCACCGTTTTGACGCCGAGTTCGGCAAGCGCTTTGTAATCCTCATCCTTGGGACGCGCCCCACGGAAGAACCGATCGTCCATCTGACCAAAATTCTTAATCTTGACGTTGGGAAAATTCGGATTCGATTTCGCTACTGCGTTGATTGAAAAAGAAAAAATAAGTGCAACGATTGCTGATAGGGCGAAGGCGTAGTTACGTCTGGGTCGTATCATTAAAAACTCCTTAGATTTTTACCGCTTTTAAAACTGAATGCCGGGCTACTTTACCGCAAGTCCAACCCACCAGGGAATAACATCAAGTCCGTTGAGGACGCAGGCGATGTGAATCGCTAATATCAAAACCGACAACTTGGATTCTACTACAGACTAAACGGTTGCACTCCAACTTGTTGATTCTAGAGGTCAAATAGCACTATTCG
>DATJKB010000387.1:0-3933 GCA_035491875.1 Pyrinomonadaceae bacterium
CGACTGCGTCGTTGCAGAACACGCGCGTCATGTCGAGATATCGCTCACTTGCGCTCTCGCCTTTCGTCGCAACCAACTTGCGCGCGCGCAAGATTGCCGTCTCCATCGCATAGGTGTCCATGATGATGTCGGCGATTCCCATCAGAACCTCCTGCTGGTCCGCGAGCTTCATCATGTACTTTTGCGCCGCCGTACCGAGCGTCATCAGCGCGACCTTCTTCGCGTTTGTGGTTAACTTCTGCTCAGCCGCCAGCAATGAATCGTCGTCGTCAAAACCGGACAGCTGCGGCGACAACACTTCATCCATCAACCTCTGCGCCGCGGGTAACAGCGCGAGCCGACCACTCATTGCGTTCTTCATCAAGCGCCCGGGAATCAGCATCCGATTGATTTCGTTCGTGCCTTCAAAGATTCGATTGATCCGCGAATCACGATACGCACGCTCAGCTGGATAATCCGCTGAGTAGCCGTAACCACCGAAGATTTGGACCATCTCGTCAGCAACGTAATTACAGTATTCCGACAACGCGACCTTTATGATCGAGCACTCCGCCGCATACTCTTCGATCGCGCGCAGACGTGCATCAAGGTCGTTGGCATCCACTGCTCCGATACCCGCTTCAATCATTCCAAGCGTTCGGTAGGTCATCGATTCACCTACCCACGTCTGAATTGCCTGCTCTCCAAGCTTCGCTTTGATAGCACCGAAGCTCGAAATCGACCTGCCGAACTGTTGACGCTCATTCGCATAGCGCACTGACTCGTGCACCATGAGCTTCATGCCGCCGACACACATCGCACCGAGTTTGAAACGGCCGATGTTCAGAATATTGAAGGCGATCTTGTGTCCCTTGCCGACCTCACCCAGCAAATTCTCAACCGGCGTTCGCACGTCCGACAGAACCAGCGCCGTCGTGCTCGAGCCTTTGATACCCATTTTGTGTTCTTCAGCGCCCGAGGTAAGACCTGGCTGTCGTTCGACAATAAACGCGCTGAACTTGTCGCCATCAACTTTCGCAAAGACGATGAATATGTCGGCGAAGCCGCCATTGGTGATCCACATCTTCTCGCCGTTGATAATGTATTCTTTGCCATCGTCGCTCAGCTTCGCCGTGGCTTTTCCAGCCATTGCGTCTGAGCCGGCGCCCGCTTCAGTCAGCGCGTATGCGGTGACAAGTTCTCCGGCGGCAATGCGTGGCAAGTACTTCTGCTTCGCTGCTTCAGTCGCGAAATAAACAATCGGCAAAAGACCGATACCACTCTCAGCGCCGAGGGTAGTCGCAAACGAAGCGGAACGTCCGATGTTTTCGCCGATTAGTGCGCCACTCGTTTGATCGAGACCGAGTCCGCCGTATTCCTCCGGGATGTTGGCGCCGATGAGACCGAGCTCGGCAGCTTTGCCGATAAGTTCGCGAGAGAGTTTCCAATCGTGCTTTTCGAGCTCCTCGATTCGCGGACTGACTTCGTTGTCGATAAACTGCCGCGTGGTTTCGGCAATCATCCGGTGTTCTTCTGTGAAGTCTTCCGGTGTGAAGATCTCTTCCGGAGTGCGCTCTTCGATCAGAAATGCTCCACCCTTCACTATCTTTTTCTCTTCGGCTACGGCTGACATCGGTATCTCTCCTTCAATACAAGAAATTCTATTCCGGCACCTGCGCCTTAATTTGCTCGGGCATTAAGGCTCGCGTTTCTGGATACGCCTCAAGGATGCGCATTAAATCCAATTCATCCTTTTTTCTTTTGGTGGGGCGTCGTCTTACATCGCTCCACGCCCAAACTTTTCCGCGAACAATATCAGTAAGTGAAGCGACAGGAACCTCACGACCCAACACTTTCATCGGCTGCGCGTTAACAAGAAAACTCTGATATCGCGGATCGAGACTTAATTGGATCCGCAGATCGCTCCCGCTCATCCTGGCGTTGACGGAATGCTCAAACTCTTCGACTAAAAACTTCGCCTCAATTAGATCCAGCTTAATCATCGACAATTTAGAAGCAACTACAACAACGTCGGCATCGAGCGTGTAAACGGGCTCCACATAACAGTTGACGGCCAGACCTCCGATCAAACACCACGAACCGTGCCGGTTCAGAATATCGATCAGGACGGCGAAATCACTACTTCCGCCATTGGTAACTGCATCGAATACTTCTGACTCGGTCATAAGACCTAGATTCTCTCAAAAATTCCGGCAGCGCCCATTCCGCCGCCAACACACATCGTCACCATTCCATAACGACCATTGCGCCGCTCAAGCTCTCGGAGAATACTCGCGGTGAGTTTTGCCCCGGTACACCCAAGCGGATGACCCAGAGCGATCGCGCCACCATTCACATTAACCTTTTCGGGATCTAGTCCGAGCGTCTTCATCACCGCCAGAGATTGCGCAGCGAAAGCTTCATTCAACTCGATGACATCGATGTCGTCGAGTTTCAAACCCGCAAGCTTCAATGCCTTGGGGATAGCGAAGACTGGACCAATGCCCATCTCTTCAGGCGGACATCCGGCAGTCGCGTAAGCGACAAACCGGGCCATCGGTTTTGCACCGAGCTCTTTCGCGCGAATGTCAGACATAACAATCGCTCCAGCTGCCCCGTCAGACATCTGTGAAGCGTTTCCGGCAGTGATTGTTCCCTTCACATGGAACGCGGGCTTAAGTTTGGCTAAACCCTCAGCGCTCGTGTCGCGACGAACACCTTCGTCCTTTTCGAAGACAACTTCGCGCCGCTGCTTCTTGCCGCGCTCGTCTAGTTCTTCCAATGTCACCTGCAACGCAACGGTTTCGTCCTGAAACTTATCCGCGTCGAGCGCAGCCGCCGCTCGCTGGTGTGAACGCAACGCAAACTCATCCTGCTGCTCGCGCGTCACTTCGTACTTGCGCGCCACATTCTCAGTCGCCAATCCCATATTCAAATAGAAATCTGGGTAATGCTCGACGAGATAAGGATTCGGGCGAATGATGTGACCACCCATCGGGATCATCGACATCGTTTCTAATCCACCAGCAACGATCGTTTCGGCGCCACCACTTCGAATACGATCAGCAGCCATCGCGATTGACTGCAAGCCGGACGAGCAGAAACGATTGATCGTCATCGCGCTAGTTTCTACCGGCAAGCCGGCGCGAATGGCAGCAGCGCGAGCGACGTTCATACCCTGTTCGGCTTCAGGCATCGCGCAGCCCATGATGACGTCTTCGATTTCGTTCAGCTCGAGACCCGGCACGCGACCGATTGCCTCTTTGATAACGGCCGCGCCCATCTCATCAGGACGCGTAGTCCTCAAAGTTCCCTTCGGCGCTTTGCCAACGGCGGTGCGAACAGCGGATACGATTACTGCGTCTCTCATTTTTCAACTCCTTGGAGTGCGGCGGCCTGGCGCCGCACTACAAATTAATTCCTCAACGGCTTCCCTGTCTTCAACATGTGCGCCATTCGCTCCTGGGTCTTTCGTTTTCCAATCAACGAAAGAAAAGCTTCGCGCTCCAAATCCAAAAGGTACTGCTCCGATACGCGTGTCGGATGATTGAGATCGCCGCCGGTCAAGATTCGTGCGAGCTGCACTCCAATTTCTGCATCATGGTCTGAAATGTAACCTGCTCGCTTCATCTGATGAATGCCAAGCTTCAGTGTAGCAAGTGCGGGATTACCAAGAGCCAGGATATCAGTCCGCTGTTGCGGCGCGACGTAACCACTTGCTGCTAATCCGAGTACTTCCTTCTTCGCGTCAGCGATCAGACGATCTGCATTCATTGAAACCGTGTCGTCCGCAGATAGAAAACCATTTGAACGCGCTTCCTCTGCTGACGTCGCCACCTTAGCCAGCGCTATCGTCTCAAATGCGTGCTTCACAAATGGAAAGGGATCCGCGTCGTCTGCGCCTTTCGGAATTGCATCGAGAGCCCGGACCAGCATCTCTTTCGTGCCGCCGCC
>DATJKB010000388.1:0-3390 GCA_035491875.1 Pyrinomonadaceae bacterium
GTCGGAAGAGCAGATTGCTTACAAGACTGGCTTCGCTGACGGTTTCACCGCGGCAGATAGCAGAGCAATTAATGGTTCAACGAGTCGCTCTGTAGCACCAACCCGTGTCGCGTATCGTAACGGATCGACAGCTAGACGCAGTTCAGCTACGTCACGTGTTTACTACGACTACAATCGACCGCAGAGCAGAAGTTTCTGGTCGAAGCACCGAGACAAACTGACGATGGCCATCGGTACCGGCGCCGGTGCAGCGATTGGCGGGTTGATCGGCGGTAAGAAGGGTGCAGGCATTGGTGCGCTGTCGGGCCTCGGTGGTTCGGCGTTGTACACCTACAAGCTGCGAAACCGAAACCGTAGCAACTAACAACACTCGACTCCAGTTGAGGGTTAGAGTAATGAGCAAACTCAAACTTGCTATCGCTCTAAGTACTCTCATCGCTGTAAGCGCATTGTGGGCAGTTTCTTTCGGAACTGCCCATGATCGTTTTAGGCGAAGCGAGACAGCCGCAATCCAAGGCGCGACTGTTGGTGTACCTGTGCGATTAAAGCAATCGACTGGTCGGGGGCTACTGGCCGATGTTTGGATTCGTGGCTCCGGTCCGTTTACGTTCGCAGTGGATACCGGTGCGGGAGTCACGCTGGTTAGTCGTTCCTTAGTCACAAGAACGCAACTCCAAACACACCGCTCCACGAGACCACTGGCAGGTGGACTGTCAGCAGGCTCGATCATTTCAAATCAATCGACGACTATCGACAAGATATCTATTGGTCGTCGAGACAATCAACTTCTTAGTTCGTTTACAGCCGCAGTAGTCGAGAGTTTGCCCGGCGGAATCGACGGCATACTTGATCCCACCGCGGCATTTCAGCCTTACGGATATTCAATCGATCTACCTAATCGAGAACTGCGCGTACTCGATTTCGCCGCTCGCGGTCTACAGGTTCAGGATGCGCCAAGAGATGGAGCTACCGTGAAGTGGATCAGAAACGGCGGCGATGATCGACCTTATGTTCGGCTTGGAGATGGAAGGTTAGCGTTGATCGATACTGGATCAGGCTTTGGATTAGCAGTTAGTGATGGTCGCGTTGTTGGACGTAATCATAACCAACAGAATCAAGTCATTCGCGACCTGGCTGGTGGTTCGATCAGTGCAAGACGAGTGAACCCGGTCACAGTGAATATCGGATCCCTGATGCTGAAGAGTGTGCCGACTGACGTACTGTTTGGAGTTCCCGCGGGCACTCCGGTGATCATCGGACGTGATGCACTCTATCCGTTTCGACTTACTTTTGATCCGACTACGCGTCTAATCGAAATTGCACCCGTCGAGTAAACAGTAAAGACAGCGGCAGGAGCGGCAGGCAGGAGCAGGAGTTAGGGACGGTTTCGTTCCTGCTCCTGCCTGCTGCTCCTGCTCCTTGTTTTTCTACAGCGGGATGTTGCCATGCTTACGTGGCGGGTTCGAATCGCGTTTGTTTTCCAACAACGCAAGCGCGCGAATTAACTTCGGTCGCGTGTAAGCTGGCTCAATCACCTCGTCGACAAAACCTCGCTCAGCGGCAATGTAAGGATTGGCAAACTTGTCCTCGAGTTCCTCCACTCGCGAGCGTCTCGCCGCCTCTTGGTCTTTGGCCTCGCTGAGTTCACGGCGGTAAAGAATTCCCACGGCTCCTTCAGGGCCCATCACAGCGATCTCCGCAGTCGGCCACGCAAAGTTAACGTCAGTGCGGATATGCTTCGAGGCCATCACACAGTACGCGCCGCCGTAAGCCTTTCGAGTTATGACGGTGATCTTCGGCACAGTGGCTTCAGCGAATGCGTAGAGCAATTTCGCACCGTGAGTGATGATGCCGCCGTGCTCTTGCGAGACGCCTGGAAGAAATCCCGGCACGTCTTCCAACGTGATTAAAGGAATGTTGAAGCAGTCGCAGAAACGAACAAAGCGGGCCGCTTTGATCGATGCATTGATATCGAGAACACCGGCGAGAAATGCCGGTTGATTAGCGACGATGCCGACCGAGTAACCGCCCAATCGCGCAAAGCCGACGCAGATGTTTTGCGCGTAGAGCTTCTGAACCTCAAAGAAATATCCGTCGTCAACTACGGCGTTTATTACCTCGCGAATGTCGTAAGGCTGATTCGACGCTTCGGGGACAAGCTGATTTAGTTTCGGTTCGATTCGGTCAGCGGGATCTGCTGGCTCGACGCGCGGCGGATCGTCCATGTTGTTGGATGGAATGAACGACAACAGCTCGCGCACCAGTCGCAAAGCATGTTCGTCTGAGTCTGCCGCGAAGTGAGCGACGCCAGAAACGCTGTTATGAGTAACAGCGCCGCCGAGTTCTTCTTTCGATACCTCTTCGTGAGTGACAGTCTTGATAACGTCTGGTCCAGTTATAAACATGTAGGAGGTGTCTTTGACCATCACGTTGAAGTCGGTGATCGCTGGACTGTAGACAGCGCCGCCTGCACACGGGCCCATGATGCAACTGATCTGCGGCACAACACCGCTGGCGAGCGTGTTGCGTAAAAAGATGTCGGCATATCCGCCAAGACTCACGACACCTTCCTGAATCCGTGCGCCTCCCGAATCGTTTAGACCAATGATGGGCGCGCCCACTTTCATTGCGAGATCCATCACCTTGCAGATTTTTTCGGCGTGCGTCTCTGAAAGGGAACCGCCAAAGACAGTGAAGTCCTGCGCGAACACGAAAACACTGCGACCGTCGATTAATCCATGGCCAGTTACGACGCCGTCGCCGGGATACTGCTGCTTATCGAGTCCAAAGTCTTTCGAGCGATGCACTACGAGTTTGTCGAATTCTTCGAAGGTGCCCTCATCAAGCAGAAACTCAATTCGTTCCCGGGCGGTCATCTTTCCAGCCGCGTGTTGTTTATCGACTCTATCTTCGCCGCCGCCGGTTTCAGCCTGCCGCGTTCGCTCTTTGAGACGGTCGAGCTTGTGTTGCTTTGCCTTTTTTTCTGTAGCCATAGTTTTAGGAAACTTTGAAGGGAAAAGCCCGTGTCTCGATTAAACCGATTAACTCATCCAGGGCCCGATGCGCTTCAGTCTGTAAATCAACTGGATAGTTATATTGCCGCGCATTCTCTTGGAAATCTTCAAGATCGAGGACCCTGTACGAGAGGTCCGGTTCTACCAGCACATCGATATCAAGATCTACATAGGTGAGCGTTTGGCCGTCAAAGCGGGGCGGCATGTTGATGTTGCAATAGAACCTCTTCAGGTTCAGATCAGCATCGCGAAAACGAAAGACGTTGTACCAACGATCGAGCCAATAATACTCAGTACTGAGAGTGCCTATTGGTATTGTCCCAAGCAGATCGTGTTCGATGTGCTCTTCGAACTTAGCATCGAGCACTATCAGCGA
>DATJKB010000389.1:0-4432 GCA_035491875.1 Pyrinomonadaceae bacterium
AGTAAGCGTTACCGAACAGCACTACTTGTTGAGAACCATCAGTATGAACAGGAGCGGCAAATAAAGAACTGAAGCTAACAGCAGTCGCCGCGCCTGCTGTCGCGACATGGAGAATGCCGCGCGAATACTGCTGTAGAGAAAAAGCAAACCAAGGACGATCGCGCCGTAGAGATAAACCCTGCCGGACATGCCTAACACAGTCGGGAGCAAGCTCACCGGAATTAGCATCAGTGTGTAGACGACGATCTGTTGAGCGGTCACACGCCCATTAGGTTCCACTACCGGCAACATCAAGATACCGGCACGACTGTAATCTTCTCGATACATCCAGGCGATCGCCAGGAAGTGAGGAAACTGCCAAAGGAATAGGATTGCAAACAAGACCCACGCCTCAATGCTCATTGTCCCGCGAGCCGCGGTCCAACCGATTAGTGGCGGCACCGCACCCGGGAACGCACCGACTAAAGTTGAAAGTGAGGTTCTTGTTTTTAGCGGTGTATATCCGAACAAGTAACCGGCAATCACAGTCAAGCCAAGCAATGCGCTAAGGGGGTTCACCAGAACTAGCAGGTAGATCTCTGCAACTACTGTCAGACCCACGCCAAATGCTAGTGCTTCCCACGGCAAAAGCTTGCCTGCAGGTAACGGACGATCGGCCGTGCGTCGCATTAGTCCGTCGAGATCACGTTCGGCGTATTGATTCAAAGTCGCGATGCCTGAAGACAACAAACCAATGCCGATGAGCGCACTCGCCAGAGCCAGGTAGTTCACCGCACCGTGCGACGCCATCGCGAAGCCCGCAGCCGAGGTCAAAACAATCAGAAACGTAATACGAGGCTTTGTAAGTTCTACGTACGCAGCCACCTTCTCGCGCAGCGACAAGCGTTCGCGAAGTTCACTAACAACCCCTGCTGTGGGTAGCTTTATTGATTCTTCCATTAATTACTCACAACTTCGCGCGTGAAGTGCAACGCGTGATCACGCGCGTGAACCCTACGAAATACACGAAGTGTCAAAACGATGGTTGTCGCAAAAACGAGTGCGCCACACGCAACATGTGCGACGGTGATTCCAATCATCGGATGCAACGGCTGCGGATCATTGGGGGAAGCCAATCTCGTCAGGTACGCGGCTACGCCGAGAAAAAGTTGAACGACGAGGAGCCCCAATGCGATCGAAGCCGGACGCGTCAGAAACTTTTCGCCCTTGTAGCGACGCAGGATCGTCGAAGCCGCGCTTCCGAGCATGATCGTTACGGCTAATGCGCCGCCGATGTGTGCGAGCACCAACTCGAGTGGCAGCTGTTGGTCCCATGTTGCCGAGTGTCTCAGAGTGGCACCGAGTATCAGTTGAAAAAAGATCGTTACCAGCGCCGCAGGGCACAGATATCGAACAGGAACAGTTCCCTTCTCTTCCAAAGAGGTGCTGGCTTGAATCCAACTTCGCGAAGTGAAAATCGCGAGGCTGATCGTTGTGCAAAAGAACAACTGGGCCAGTGTGGCATGAGCAGAGGAGACGGCGAGTGGCAGCATCAATTTCACTGTCAAACCACCGAGCAAACCCTGCGCTATGACCATGAACAATGCAAAGAGACCCAATCGTCTGATCCAGCGTCGCTTCTCTTTGACGAACAAGTAAATCGTCAACACGATCGTCAGCATGCCGACCGTAGTGGCCACCATGCGATGACCGTGCTCCCAAAACAGGTTTCCCACCATCTTGGGAAACAGCTGGCCATTTGAGAGCGGCCAGTCGTTCGTCGCCAGACCGGCGTCGTTACTGGTAACGAGTGCCCCGGCGATGATTAAGAAAAACGTCGCGGACGCGACGAGCAAAGCGAAACGATTTAAACCCTTGTTCATCGTAGCTAAGGGCAAAGGGCTAAGCGCGGATACGGTTCCCGTTGGCCCTTTGCGCTTTGCCCTTTGCCTACTAATCGGCAATGTTTTTAGTGCCTGCGAAGCATTGGAAACTCGATCGCCGGCATCATCTGCAATGAGCTCGGTTGGGTCGACGTTGTTGCGGCTTCACCAAAGGCAAAGTCGGCTTTCGCGCTTCCGTTGGCGGGCACCGTTACCTCCATCGTCTTTTCGATTCCTGCACCGCCTTCCTTCCAGGCGACCACTGTGTATTTTCCTGCTGGAACTCCGGAGATGGTGAACGTACCGTCTTCCGCGCTCACTGCGAAGAACGGGTGCTTCATCACGCCGATGTAGGCTTTCATCCACGGGTGCTGATTGCATTTCACCGGGACCAAAATTTCAGCGCGTTGGAACGTCTTCTCAATAGGAGGCGCGCCGTTTGGCTGGCTCTGATTCCATTCAGGATTAACTTTCGGCGTCCAGTGGATATTGTGCTGCGTAGGATCGCTGTTGGTGATGGTCAGCTTCTGATTTGTTTGAATGCCCATCACGTGCGGCTTGTAGTGGCAACCATTCTGGTCGAGCGCCACCGCGGTGGCAGGAGCTGACCAGGTGTAGTCCGCGAACTTGGTTCCGTCGGTGGTGGAGCCATCCTTGATATAAACGAATACGTTCGCGAGCTTACCGTCCTTCACTACCGTGTCTTCGGTCGCGAGGTTCGGATTCTTTTGTCCACACACGGCGTCTGCGGCAGTATCGATCTTCTTCGGGGCAGGTACTGCTCCATTAAATGAAATCACACCTGTCACGGTCCCCTTGTCGCCGCTATAAGTCTTGCCGGCAGACGACGAAGCCTCTGGTGACGGACTATTCGTATCAGCGCCTTTGCTGCAAGCGAGGCTAAATACGAGAGCAAACAGGGCAACAGATAAGACAAGCCAGACTCTTGTCCGGTTATTCATAATCAAATCCTCCAAATTAAGATACTTGCGCAGAAACTTTAGCACGGAAACCGCAGTAACGCAGAACGCGGCTAGATGTCATGCCAAAGCTAACCAGGGGCTAGAAAACTCTTCAAAGCTTGGGCTGCACTAGTCCCAAGTGTTTCAGATCGCGCGATGCGACGATGATGCGAAATAACTTTTCGTTTCTTCGGCCGCGCGTGATGTTCAGTTTGAACTGGCGGTGTCGCGGGTGCTGAACCCGATGCCGCCAACAATTGTCGCTGCTCATCAGCGGTCATCAGGAACATGTAGCGAACGAGCAGCCGCGCATGATCTGTTTGATAATCCGAAATGCTCTGCGGCGGAGCGCTCATATTAATCACCCAACGCTCGCCTTCGTGACGGAACAATCCCGTAGGCATCGCAGTTCCCGGACTAATCTGCGCTGGATCAAGGAGCCAGCGGTACGTCCAATCCGGTTTGAGTCGTTCACTCGCTAAAAGGAAGTTGGGGGCGATCGCCTTCGCATCTCTGCCGGGATCGCCGGTGATATGACACTTCAAACAGGGCGTGCCGGACGTGAACATCGTTCTCGCTATCAGGCGTTCTTGCGCCGACAAAGGCTGCAACGGTTCACGGATGTACGGATCATTTTGACCCGACATCGCCATGAAGAAACGAACCAACGCCTGCAACTCGTTCGGCGAGAAATTAAAAGTCGGCATTCGAAATGTCAGATAGGGCCGCACTCCATTTCGATCCAATCCGGGCTGTGGCTTTAGTCTTCCACCGCTCGGGGCCGACGGCGATGCTGATGGCGAAGCACTCGGAGTTGCCGGACTCGGCGATGCTTGTGCTGTCGCGGTCATCGCATTGATCTGTTGCGTTTGTTGTGGCGTCTTCTCGCCACTCAGTGACGGATCATGCAGGAATCGAAGCAGCCAATTGGGATCAACTCGGGCACCCTCGCTTGTCAGGCGTGGCGGCAGCAGGTCTTTTCCTTCGGGCGTTGTATAGAACGGCAAATCCTGTACGACTGACTTTTGGCCCACCTGCAGTTGATGACATCCCTGGCAGTTGTACTTCTTGATCACCCACCAGCCGTTTTGAATATCCTGCCGTCGCTGATCCTGCGGGTTGTAGAAGAGACCGCCGGGCACATTCGCGCCTTCGGTTCCCACACTGCCCAGTAGGAACGTGGTGAGAGCGGTGCGCCACTCATCTGTCAGATAAGGACGCGGCATCTTCAACTTGTCCTTCGGATCCTTCTGTTTACCCTCGTCGTAGATTGATGGCTCCGTCACCTTGCGCTCGAAAAATCCTTTGTGGTTGTACCAGGATTTGTGCTCCTTCTGTTCAGGACGAAGCTCTAACGGATCTTCGCCTTCCTGTGCTGGATGTGTAAGCAAGGCGAAGTCGAGCCGTTCTATTGGTGTCGCACCTTCCACTGTCAACTCTTTGCCGATGCGCTGCTCTTCTTCAAATCCCGAGATTTCGTGACAGCCGGCGCAACCATATTGCTTGATTAACCCGCGACCCTTTTCCTTCAAATTCGTGTCGCTCAGGAATGAAGCGTCCGGGTAACTCGGAGGCGATGAAAGTGAAAACAGGTACGTAGCAATGTCC
>DATJKB010000390.1:0-2747 GCA_035491875.1 Pyrinomonadaceae bacterium
CACCATCCACAGCGGATGAATTCGTTTTACGCCTACAAGCCATTCACGCACCAACACGTTCCCGAGATCGAACAGGAATTGAAGAGCGTCGGCGATTGGACCAGCGAGTTGGTTTTCATGACACACTCCTTGCCGGTAGCAAGAGGGATCTTTGCGTCGATTTATGTGGAAGCGAAGAAGCCGCTAAACGAAACCGAACTCAATTCCCTGTTCGCGGATTTCTACCGGGAGTCGTTTTTTGTTCGGCTTGTTAAAGGATCGCCAGACATCAACTGGGTAAAAACGACAAATTTTTGCGACCTCGGTTTTGCTGCTCGCGGAAAGCAGTTGGTGGTGTTCTCAGCTATCGACAACCTCGTGAAAGGCGCGGCGGGCCAGGCCGTGCAGAATATGAATCTGATGTTTGGTCTTGAAGAAACCACTGGACTGATGCTGATCGGAACGAATCCTTGATGTCTCAGTCAGTTGCGCCATCCGCTATTCAGTACGGTGCGCGGTAGCGGACGGCCAGGTGCTATTGAAACCGCGTTGAGTGGTAGCCGTCCGCTACCGCGCACGATACTGAATAATTGAGCGCTATGACTTTCAATCCAGCTGAGATAAAACCGCAGATCTCTATGTTGGACTTGGATAAGATCGACATTCGTGTCGGCACGATCTTGTCCGTAGAGGACGTGCCAAATTCCGATAAGCTCGTAAAGCTTCGTGTGAGTTTCGGCAATCACCAAAGGACGATTCTTGCAGCATTGAAACAGGAGCGAGAGAACCCGAAGGTCATCGAAGGCAGACAAGCGTTGTTTGTCGTGAATCTTCCGACTAAGAAGATGAGAAACGAACTCTCAGAAGGAATGTTGTTCGATATTGGTTATGCCGACGGGCTTGTGCCGGTATTGGCCACGCCCGAAACAACGGTGCCAGATGGAGCAAGAGTGGGATGAAAGCGACGACGGCAACCACATTCGAAGATATTCGAGCGACTGAGGATCGCTTTCAGCTCGCGACGTACAAAAAGATGCACATCGCAGCTGAACGCGGCGAGGGCGTCTGGATCTACACGAGCGAAGGCGATCGCTATCTCGATCTTTACGGCGGTCATGCTGTAGCCGGAACTGGTCACTGTCATCCGCACGTCGTTAATGCTCTGAAGACGCAAGCTGAAAAACTCCTGTTCTATTCCAATCTCGTTTATTCGGAAGTTCGCGCGCGCGCCGCCGAAAAGCTCGCGGCGATCGCTCCTGCGCAACTTCCGAAGACTTTCTTCTGCAACTCCGGCACGGAAGCAAACGAAAACGCGATGCGCATGGCCCGCATGTACACAGGCCGGGAAAAGATCATTACCTTCAGCGGCGGGTTTCATGGCCGCACTGCCGACGCGATCAGTGCAACGTTTCTCGGCAAGTATCGCGACCTGGGCCGCCCCAATGTTCCGGGCCACCTGTCGGCTGAATTCGGAGAAATCGATTCTGTGCGTGCGGTTCTCGACGATTCAGTAGCGGCGATAATGCTGGAGCCCATTCAGTCAATGGCTGGTGTACGCACCGCCGCCCCGTCGTTCTTCAAGAATCTGCGGGAGCTTTGCGGCGAACGCGGAGTTGTACTCATTTTCGATGAAGTGCAAACGGGTGTGGGCCGCACCGGCGCATGGTTCTTCTCTGGTAGCGAAGCTGCCGGTGGTGTTGTGCCTGACATCATCACGCTAGCGAAATCACTTGGTAGCGGCGTCCCTGTTGGCGCGTGTCTCGTGAGTGAAGCAGTCGCGGCGAAGATCAAGGAAAACGATCTCGGTACCACGTTTGGTGGTGGGATGTTGGCGATGGCGGCCGTCACGGCAACACTCGAAGCGATTGAGTCTGATCAGATGCTCGCAAACGTTCAAGAGGTTGAGAATTATCTGCGTGAGCAATTGGCCCAGGTTGATCAGGTCGTAAAGGTGCGCGGGCTCGGCTTTCTGCTTGGGATCCAGTTGAGAGAGAAAGCCGCGACTATTCATCAGCGACTATTGGAGCGCAAGATCATTTCAGGCACGTCTAGCGATCCACACGTCCTGCGTCTGCTGCCGCCGTTATGTTTGAAGCGAAGCGAGGTGGACCTATTCGTGAGTGCATTAAGAGAGGTTGTCGAGGAAGTTAATGGTGTGGCGAAAACAGTTAGTACCGAAACGCGTTAGCGGATGTCCGATACACTTTAGTTTGTCGTGTTGTACCCTTGCTTCAACTGCTTTCAGAAACAACCTAACGATTCCTGAAAACAGTTGAACACATCGAAGCACACGACAAACTGAAGTGTATCGGACATCCGCTAACGCGTTTGGATACTGATGGTTTGCCGAGATGAATGATTCAATGTCTAAAAACTTCATTAACACAGTGGAAATGTCCCGCGATGAATGCGAGCAGTTGCTCGACGCCGCCGCGCGCTTCAAAAGGGGCGAAGACACTTCGAAGCCGCTGACGGGCAAAGCCGTGGCGCTGGTGTTCTTCAATCCGAGTTTGCGGACGCGCGCCTCGATGCAGGTGGCAATCTACCAACTCGGCGGCGAAGCGGTAATACTTGAGCCGGGCGGTACAACGTGGACGCTTGAACATCGAGATGGCGTCGTCATGGATGGCGATAAGACGGAGCACGTCGCGGAATTTGTCCGCGTGCTTGAGCGTTACTGCTCAGCGATCGGCGTTCGGACTTTTGCGACGTTGAGAAACTGGGAAGAAGAACGAACCGATCCAGTCATCAACTCTTTTGTGAAGCAC
>DATJKB010000391.1:0-4926 GCA_035491875.1 Pyrinomonadaceae bacterium
CGGGAACGAGTAGATGAAGTTCGCCGTGAAGTTGTGCTTTTGATGGAAAGCCGACAACCCACGTTCTCCACTGGTTATGTCGAACGGATCCTGCGAGTGGGCCACCGTTGAACCCCCGCCGAATGTCGAGAAGATTTCGGAAGCGTTATCGATGGTCCGGCTCCAGGTGTAGTTCGCGTTCAATACCATGTCATTTATGAAACGAGTATCGAACCGAGTTTGCAAGCCATGGTAGGTTGCGCTCGCACCATTAATGCGGGTGCGAACATTACCAAAGTTCGGGTCTACGCGACCATTGCCGTTCGTTCCCGGTCGGTTGTTGAATCCCACAAAAGGACCCAATACCGGGTTCTCTCCACAAGCGTCAGACGCCGACGGCGCCGGAGTTCCCACGACAACACCATGAGAAAACGTTCCCGGATCCAGACCAAGGCACTGTGCCGCCCGATTAAGAAACTGCACATTCGGATTACCATTGACCGTTTGGAATTGGCCGATGATACGGGAACCTACGTAACGCACTTCGAGCACCGAATTCTTCCATATTTCCTGCTGAATGCCGAAGTTGAACTGCAGCGTGTACGGGTTGTAGAGGTTGGGATCGACACGTGTTTGATTGAACAAGCGAGGATCGCCGCCATTTGTACCCGGCGTCAGGTTGAGTTCCGCGGTAGTCGAGGGCAGGAACGGGAAAGTTACCGAGCCCGGGCCGCCAGGTACCTGGTTAACCGTACCCGCAGCGGCAAACGGCGCAGCCGTCACCGTGTTGAGTACGATATTAAAGAAACCTGGATCATAGGCTATACCGAAACCACCTCGGACCACTGTTCTGCCATCCCGGAAGCGGCCACCGCCAAAATCAAAATTCGGCGACCAGGCAAAGCCCACGCGAGGTGCGAAGTTGTTCTTGTCTGTTGCCACTTGAGGCGCAGTTCTGAATGCCAGCGGGAACGCCGGGTCAAAAATTGCAGTGGCCGGATCGGCTTCGCGTGCATTACTCGCTTCAACGATCGGATTGAAGGGTTGAGTCGAGTACTCATAGCGAAGACCGAGGTTGAATGTCAGATTCGATCGAACACGCCAATCATCCTGAACGAAGAAGAAGAAGTCGTTCTGGTCTGTGTTGAATTGCGCACTGCCACGCGCGAAATTGATCGTTCTCGGCCGTGCGAGCAACAAGTTTTCAAAAGCCGTGGCGCGGAAACCGGTTCGTGGTGTGCCGTCGTCAAACACGAACGGTGTGCCCGCCGGAATCTGCCCTGAGGTCGCGTTTGCGGAAGTCGCGAATGGATTGCTTCCACCGAACGTGTACACGCCGAGGAAGTTTGGAAGAAAGAAGTTATCAACCTTCTGTTGACGAATGTCGGCACCAAACTTCAACGCATGGTTTCCTAGCGTTGATGATACCGTGTCCTGATATTGATAGACGTCAACTAAACGCGACTGAGGCAGGTTGTTCTGCGTTCCGAAGGTCAGCGCCGTTGCGTTGAATTCCAGGTCTCGAGTACCTGTGAATCCGATACTTGGAGCCGGTAATGGAGCAGACGGATCACCAAACTTCACATCCAGCCGCGAGAAATTGAACCGTGCCTCATTAACCCAACGGCTTGACAGCGTTCGCGTGTAAGTCACGCCAAGGTTGTTGTTGCGTGACGGCACGTCGAACACGGCACCGGCAGTGAACCGACCAGTAGCCAGTGGGAATTCCGTATCGTCGAAGATGTACCGACCAGATATTACGTCCTTGTGCGTAAGGTTGTAGTCGATACGTGAAATCAACTGATGGTTAGTAGAGTCTGACTTGAGAATGCGAACACCTTCACCGGTCTGTAACGGCAGAACCGCTCCGCTCGGAGTTCGAACGAAGAGACTGTTGAAGAATCCACCACCAGGAATAGAAAAGCTGTCTGCGATTCCGTCGCCGTCACTGTCAAACGCGGGAGGCACAACAAAAAATTGTCCTACTCCTTCGACAAATGCCGGACCGCCGCCAACACCTGTATTGGTGAGGATCGACGCGCCTGGCAAACCGAGGGATTGGGCCAACGCCGCACTCGCGCGGGTAAATGTGTAGCCACCAGAACCGATGCCACTCGAGACAAAATCGCCTCTCGTGAGATCGCCTTGATAGGTGGCAAAGAAGAATGCTTTGTCGTGTTTGATTGGACCACCAAGAGCACCACCGAATCGATTGTTACGGAATGGGCTTCTGACGCGCCGTGTGGCAAGGTCCCCAAAATCGGTAAAGCCGTTCTCTGCAAAGAATCCAAAGTCGCCGCGGAAACGGTCATCGAGGTTGTCCGCTGCGTTTAGAGCTGAATTAGCGTGATACCAAAACAGAGCACCGTGAAACTCGTTGGTGCCAGGTTTTGTAATCGTATTGATCTGGGCACCGGAGTTGCGACCAAACTCTGCTGAGTAGTTATTAGTGATAACCTGGAATTCGCCGATCGCCTCTGTGTTGGAGATGAACAAGCTTGGACCAGCGACGGAGTTGTCGTTGTTGTCCTGGCCATCGATCTGGAAGTTATTCGATCGACCGCGAGCTCCGTTTGCGGAAATACCGACTCCGTTAGTGAAGTCAGTGTCACCAGGAGTGACTACGCCCGGAGTTAACAGCGCGAGGTTATCAATCAAACCGCCGTTGAACGGCAGCTGCGTTAACTGTTCCGTCGTATAGGTCTGAGCCAACTGGCTCTGCGTTGATTGGATCAACGGAGCTTCGTCCGTTACGACGACAGTTCCAGTTGCGCCTGCGGCCTGTGTAAAGCCGATGTCGACATTGTTTTCAGTTGCAAGTCGTATAGCTACTTTCTCGACGCCCGCCGGCGAAAATCCAGTCGCCGAAACTTCGATCTTGTAGTTCGCACCTGGGGTTAGGTTTGTGACTCGATAGAACCCCTCATCGTTGGTCACGGTCTCTTTGGTGATTCCTGTGTCAGCGTTTGTGACCTTTACAGTAGCACCAGCGACTACTGCGCCGTTCGGATCTTTCACGACTCCTTGAAGGTTGCCGGTCGTTACCTGGGCAGCTGCCGTGGCGGCAGTAAACACCAGGCTCATCAGTAAAACGACGACACGGCCCACCGAAAGTCGGGAGCGAAAATAACTCATGAAATTCCCCTTTCGTTTGGTCAGTGATGAATGAGATAACAGCAACTCGGCGAAGCGGGGAGAGGCAGCCGAGAGTTGTTACGGAACCATGGCAATTGCGGAAAAAGACAACATTCCGAAAATATGAAGCTTAGGTTTCTCCAATTGGGAAGAGACTTGAAAGCTTGCTAATGCCATGCGGACACATGCATCCGCAAGCTCCATGCCTTTTGTTTTCGTGAATACAAATTGCTCCTAAGATAATGAATAACGTAAGAGCTCATTGCCAAGAAGACGCCGAAAAAATAATGATGACGCCTACGGTTTCCGATAGTTGAATTACGGTAGTCACAATTCAGCATCGTCATGATCTAATTACCTGCATCTGAGAATTCGGATTCCTCCGAGTTTCTGAATTCAAATCTCTCCGAACTTTTTCGGAGGAATGGACATGCGCTTTGTGTTGAGAAGCATTAATATAAGGACACGATAATTTGTAGAGCTGCTAGGATTATTCGGATTCTTTGACTCGGACTGCCCGCGTCCTCGCGCATCATGCCGAGTCATACAGGGACAAAGAATCGGACGATTCACTTTCGCGGTTCCTGCTTTCTGGTGCAGGCGAAGACTCGCGTCATACCAACGTCCGATCCCGTGCTGAGGAACACTGAAACCCGTTACACTCCTCGGCTCGTATCACACGTTCATAGTTGCATCCTCTTAATAGGGGCGCCCTCATGCAGAAACTAGATCAATACGTTGGCGAAGTTCTCGACGAGAAATACCAACTCGAGCAACTCCTCGGGCAAGGCGGAATGGGTGCGGTGTATCTTGCCACGCACCTCGGGACCGAGCGCTACGTCGCTCTGAAACTAATCTCGCCGCAGTTCATGCGCAACGAGGAGTTCGTCGAACGATTCAAACGCGAAGCTCGTGCTGCCGGCAGGCTGCGACATCCAAACGTTGTCGATGTTACTGACTTTGGTTTCGCTCGAGTTAAAGAGGGACGAGTTGCGTATCTCGTCATGGAGTATCTCGACGGCTGCACGCTCGGTGATGTTTTGGCTGAAGAGAAAAAACTGCCACTGGAGTGGGTGGTGGATATCCTTGAGCAGGTGGCTTCCGCAGTACACGAAGCACATAAACTCGGAATCGTTCACAGAGATCTCAAACCAGATAACATCTGGTTAGAACCAAATCGTCTTGGCAGCTATCGAGTGAAGGTGCTTGATTTCGGAATTGCGAAACTCGCTGATCCGAATGCGCCACCTGCAGAACCGGACGATGATCCTGCGGCAACGATAATTGACAACTCGTCCGCCGTCTTGGCTGTCCAGGATTCCGAGAGCGCCACACTCATTCAGCCAAACGAGCCTGAGTTACATCAAGCTGCTGCAGCATTGCCGGCCTCTACGAAAACCAATATCGCAACTGACGCCGGTCCGGCCGACGAAGCTGCCGGTACGCGTTTGTTCTCTGCGGGTACCGCGATTCGCAACCCTCAACTAACACAGCCGAACATCAATGGTCCGAATGGAAGTGAAGAAGACGGCACGCTGCTGTTCGATCAATCGACGCGCGCATTCGGATCCCATACGGAGCATCACACAACGGCCGCCGCCGGTGCTGCGTTGACGCGCGTCGGAGCGATCATGGGCACGCCTCTTTACATGTCGCCTGAACAATGTGGCAGCGGCCAGGTCGACATGCGTTCAGACATTTACAGTCTCGGTGTGATTGCCTATCAGATGTTGGCTGGTGGGCCGCCCTTCAACGGCAACACTTCTGCGGTGATGCGGGCGCACTTGAGTGAGACGCCACGCGAGCTACGAG
>DATJKB010000392.1:0-7058 GCA_035491875.1 Pyrinomonadaceae bacterium
TCCACGAAATAACACGAAACACTATGAGGCTGGAACGTCGCGGTTGGTAGGCTGAAGTTGAGGAATCCCCCAACTGTGCCTTTAGGTATTCTCGCGACGGGAGCGTTACTCCACTCTAAACCATTCGAAGTCGGCTTGGCCTCGGGTCATGGTGTTTGGACCAACTACAAACAACCCAACCTTCGCACCGATCCAAACTCCCTCTCTCGCTACAAACTCATCTCCCAATTCCTGAAACGTCTTTCCATCGAAACTAAAACTGAACCTGGAGAGCTTCTCTTTCTGAACTGTCACGCGGAGGAACAATGTATTCGTTGGAGCTGGCGATGAACCATCTTGCTTCTCCAATGTCTTTTTCGCCGCTTCAACGCAGGTCATCCGCACTATCCGCAATCGGCCAGACCACCGGCGCACGGCAATGTACGAATAATCCCGACCCATCATTATCAATCCTGCGCGCTCGCCCTCTCGCAACTGCGACGTGTCAACTCTCGTCGTAATTGTAAAAGCGGGGGCTGGCAGCTTCTGCAAAAGGAGATTTGAAACACCCCACAAGTTCTCATCTGCCGGCCGCGAAGTCGCGAACAAACGAAGCCATCCGGAACGCGCGGACAACGAATACCAATCCTTTTCAGGATTCGCATGCCATTGCCACTGCAATCCGAGCGTTTTCTCTTGGAAATCATCGCTTGTCTGCGGCACTAGCAACGGATATGTGCGTCCTATATTTGGCTTTCGATAGGTCGTGACCGGCTCGCCCTTACCATCTCCATCAGCATCAACGCCAATCATCGGCCAATCATTTTTCCAACTCAACGGCTGAAGGTGAACGACTCGACCCACTGGACCGCGATCCTGGAAATGCAGAAACCACGACTCTCCTGATTTCAACTCAACCCAGCCGCCCTGGTGTGGACCATTGATCTCCGTCTGACCGCGGTCCATGACGATTTTGTCTTCGTATGGACCAAAGATCTGACGCGAACGCAAAACTGTTTGCCATCCCGTCGCCACGCCACCGGCAGGCGCAAAGATGTAGTAGTAGCCATTTCGCTTGTACAACTTCGGACCTTCGATCGTCGGGTGATGCGTGCGGCCATCGAAAACCATTTTCCCGTCGTCTAAGAGTCGCGTTCCGTCCAGAGTCATGCGATTGATGGTGAGCACACTTTTTATTCCCGAACGACTGTTGGCCCACGCATGAACAAGATACGCCTGGCCGTCGTCGTCCCAGAACGGACAGGTATCGATCCACCCTTTAGCTGCTTTCACCAGCAACGGATCTGACCATGGTCCCGCGGGATTGCTGGCCTTCACCATGTAGATACCAAAGTCTGGATCGCCGTAATAGATGTAGAAGTAGTTGTTGTGAAACCGAATTGATGGCGCCCAAACGCCGTTGCCGTGCTGCGGACGCGCAAATACATCAGCAGGCGGTTGGCGTTGCAGCGCATGACCAATAATTCTCCAGTTGACCAGGTCTCTTGAATGCAGGATCGGCAAACCGGGAATGGAATTGAAACTGGAAGCGGTCAGGTAGAAATCGTCGCCAACTCGAATCACGTCCGGGTCTGAATAGTCGGCGTAAAGGACGGGATTCTTGTATGTGCCGTCGCCACGGTCGGGAACCCACGGAGCTTTCTTAAGAGTTTGACTGGCGGACGAGCTGACGTGGCTCAGCAGGAGTATTAATAGCACCGCCGCAATTCCCAGTGTTGAGATGATGAGGTGCGATGAAGAGGGAAAAGGGTGAATAGGGGAAGAGGGGAAAAAGGTTTTCCCTCTTCCCCTCTTTCCCTTTTCCCCTCTTCCCCTTTGAGAACAACATGGGAACGATTCAGGCGTGGCATTCATTCAATCAATCAGCTACGCGGAGCCTATTCGAACTTCTCTTCCTCTTCCTGGGCTTTTTGCGCAAGCATGAGATGGTCGCGCATCGCATCGCGCGCGGCTTCGGGATTCCGATCGCGAATCGCACGATAGATCGTGCGGTGCATTTCTGCCGACTCTTTCAGATCTCGCGCACGGTTGACGGTCTTTTTGCGCACTTCAAAAAGGATCGTAGCAACCATGTTCATGAGCGCGGTAAGAATGCGGTTTCCGGAAGCAGCAGCGACTGTCTGATGAAATCGCATGTCGTGAACCAGGAATTGTTCCGGCTCGTCGAGCGACGCAAACATTCCGGTGATCTCTTCCGACATCGCGGCCATCTGTTCACCCGTCGAGCGCTCCGCAGCCAAACTGGCGATCGCCATCTCCAGTGAACGGCGCGCTTCAAACATCTCCGCCGGAGTGAATCTTTGCAGAGAAGCCATCAAACGCAACGCATTACTGTCTAACGCCGGTGGACCTTCCGCTTCAACAACGAAAGTGCCGGCGCCGCGTCGAGGTTGTAAGACACCTACGGCTGCCAGCGAACTGATTCCGGCCCGAAGCGTCGGACGACTGACGCCTAACAACTTCGCGAGATCTCGTTCGGGAGGAAGTCGGTCGCCGGGCCGCAGTTCACCTCGATGAATCATCTCGCGGAGTTGGGACACAACTTCCTGGAACGTGGTGCCACGACGGTCAGCATCGATCGTTTTGAATATATTTGAATTTGATTCGCTCATGAGTTATTGCCGATTGCCAATTGCCGATTGGCGTCAGTTAAGAATTGAAAACTGCTCCTTATCGATTTAGGTGAAAAGCATCCATCACAATCGGCAATCGGCAGGTCTTACTTCGCTTGCCCAATCAACCACAGTGTTAGATCCACTGCGGCTTTGTAATTGTCATACTCTCGTGGGAGCCGTCGACCATCAGTGTATTCGTTATACAGCCACGGATCTCCGACCGCAAAAACAGTTCCCTTACCAACCTTCGCGACGGCCATGATCTTATCAGCGCCATCTTCGAGAACGGGCCGCGCGGGAGGACTGACTTGAAGAGTCGAAACCTCCTTCAGAAAGAGGTTTCGGGCTGTTCGAAAGATTTGATGCGGCCCCTGCACCGTTAACCGCCCTGTTGCATATTCGTTTCCCTGAACGCGGTTGCGACTATCGTTCTTAAACTGAATGCCAAACTCTTTCGCGAGCGCATTAAAGTGATCGAGTTCTGCGTTGCCGACGTCGTTGGCCATCAACACCAGAACACCGCCGGAGCGGACCCAGGAAGCAATGGCTTTAACGTGTTCAGGCTTAACGAAATTAGGTTGTTCGCTCTCTTGCTTTGTGTCCGGGTCGACGATGATGTAGATGTCAGATCCGCGAAGGTTAGCTTGGGTTGGGGCTGCCGCAAGCGTTTCATTTCTAACGCCGTAAGTTTTGAACACATTTCCCCAAAGAGAGAAACCGCTGTTTGGTAACTCATCCCACTTGTAATGCCAGGAGATCGACCGGCCCTCCGGATCTTTCTTTGTCTCGTTGTTGAAGTAGGAATCAAGCGTAACAGTTTTTCCCCGGCCCACAGGCTGTTTCGCCGCGATCTCAATTTCATTCGCCGCCAACAAGAACGCGCCGACCCCCTTCGGATCATTGGTCACCACTTTCTCGCTCAGGTAGTAGTCGTAACTTCCATCGCGATATGGATTGCCACCCAATCCGGCGACGCTTACTGTTCCTTCAAAGTTCACCAGACCGTTAGCGTCGCTCTTTATGAAGCGATCCACAAGTCCCCGGTAAGCTCTCTGCGCGACAGTTAGATAATTGTTGGCAAGGTAGCCATTTCGAACACCCTTCGCCAGGGCGTACACAAACATCGCCGAGACAGAGGATTCGAGGTAATTTCCTTTCGCAGTTGCTTTGTCGACGATCTGATACCAAAGACCAGACGGAGCATCTTGATAGTTTGCGGCTGCTTTCGCCAACCGGTTGAGAATTGCGATCAGCTCAGGACGCTGCGGATGATCTTTTGGGAAGTAATCAAGTGTGTCGACGAGCGCCATCGCATACCAACCCATTGCCCGTCCCCAGAAGTTAGGTGACCGACCGGTTGCCTGGTTGGCCCAACGCTGCTTTCGTGATTCGTCCCAGCCGTGATAGAGCAAACCAGTCTTCGCGTCGCGAGAATGCTGCTCCATCAGGATGAACTGTTTCGCGATGTCGTCAAACGCTTTAACGTCGTGGAACGTAGCCGAATACTCGGCATAAAAAGGCTCTCCCATGTAGAGCCCATCGAGCCACATCTGCGACGGGTAAATCTTCTTATGCCAAAAACCTCCGTCAGACGTGCGCGGATGTGTCTTCAGCTGTGAGCGCAGAAGTTCAAATGCTTTTCGATATTTCTCCTGGCCAGTGACCTTGTAGAGCATTAACAGGTTTCGGCCCGGGTTGATGTTGTCGATGTTGTAGTCGTCGAGGTTGTAAGTGCGAATACTTCCATCGTCCGCTACGAAGTGGTCCATGCTTTTTTGAATGAACCGGAAGTAATCACCATCGCCAGTGCTCAGCCAGACAGCCTCGATCCCTTTTAGGACCAAGCCATGATCGTAGGTCCATCGTGACGGGTAACCATCTTCTTTTTTCGCCGCGTCGCGCCAAAGGGCAGTCATAGCGGTATTGGCTACACTTTGGGATAGTGGTAGTGGTTGCGACTGCCCGTAGACACCCGCGACAGTACACAACAGGAAAACTAACGAACAGGCAATGCGAGTTGGTTTCATCATTAGACTCTTAGGTGACGCCCTATAGTTTATCTTAATCGCATTCAGAGTTGCGCCCGTGCATCTGCTATTCAGTACCGTTCGCGGTAGCGGACGGCCAAGACGCAACTCCATAAGATGCGGGTGTCGAGCGGTGGCCATCCGCTACCGCGAACGGTACTGAATAGGCCGTCTTAATGTTTGAACGCCTCGGTCGAGCTTCCGCAAAAGAGTCGACGACGCGTCCGTTTATCTTCACGTTTTCAAAAGTCGCGTTCTTTACATTCTTCACGATGCTCGACTCAGCAACATTGTCGAAGGTGCAGTTTGTAAGCCTTAAATCGATGACGGGGGCACCCGGTAAGCCTTGCACATCGAGCGCATGTTTACTCTTGCCGCTGCGCAACCTGTTGACGGTGTAATTCCGAACGACCGGCGTGAACGAACCCTTCGCTCCTTCCTCGTAGTTGAAATCTATCGTGATCACTGCATGCGCAACCTGTCCGACCTGGATGTCGCGAAAGTGCAGATGCTCGAGTAAACCACCGCGCATCGCATTGTTCTTCACGCGCAGAGCGTGGTCCAAGTTTGGGCTATCCATCTGGCAGTTTTCGGCAAAAACCATGCGTACGCCGCCAGAGATCTCGCTACCGACAGTCACGCCGCCGTGGCCATCTTTCATCTGACAACCTTGCACGATGATGTTCTGTGAAGGAGCGTGCAAACGTCGGCCATCGGCGTTGCGACCCGATTTGATCGCAATGCAATCGTCCCCCGTATCGAAGGAGCAATTCTTGATTAATACGTCGGTACACGATTCGGGATCACAGCCATCATTGTTTGGACCATGAGTGTTGATCCTGACACCTTCCACTATGACATTGCGGCACAACACCGGATGTATTTCCCACATCGGCGAGTTTACAATCGTCACTCCCTCAATCAACACGTTCTGGCAACGATATGGTTGGATGAATTGTGGCCTTAAGTAATGACCGTCTCCAAAGATGCGTTCGCGGACAGGAACACCCTTTTCTGCCATAGTGAAAAGAGCGTTTCGATCCGGCCGCTGATTGGGCATTCCTTCTTTCCACCCATATGCAGCGCGACCGTTCCATGGCCACCAATGGTCGTTGTTACTCTGTCCGTCAAGTGTGCCGCTGCCAGTGACGGCAATATTGCGTTGGTCCAACGCGTAAATAAAAGGCGAGTAATTGAAGAGCTCCACACCTTCCCAGCGCGAGAACACAACCGGCAAATAGTCTTTTGGATTCTGACTGAACTTGATCGTCGCACCTTGTTGCACTTCGAGATTGACGTTGCTCTTCAGATGAATTGGGCCGGTAAGATAGTCGCCGGCGGGAACAACCACGCGGCCGCCACCACGACGAGTGCATTCAGCGATCGCACTTCGAAACGCTGCGGTGCAGTCGGTGCGTCCATCGCCTTTGGCACCGAATCTTGTAATGTTAAAGGTGCGATTCGGAAACAAGGGACGCTTGATGCCGGCGAGAATTGTCGGCATGAAGATCTCCCACGGTCCGTCCGATTGCGCTGCGAACCAAGGCAGGCTGTCGCCGAGCGATTTGGCACTGACGATTGCCGGTGCAAACGCAGTTGCCGCACCAGTCAGAAGGAGGTTTTTAAGAAAGTCGCGACGAGATGACATAGTTGGACCTGCTACCTGCCGTTTTTCTTACACCACTCCGGATAGTCTTTGTTCAGAAGCTTAGCTGGTTCTTCCACGTACCATGCATAACCGTTCCTGCGCTCATGCTCAATGGCAGCAACGTCATATTTGACGACGCCATCGCGTCCCACAAAGATTGGCCGATTGGTATTCAACTCATAGAAACGCGCCCAAAGAGGCGGAGCGTTAGGATCATTGGCCACCACTCGATCGGTTCCTTCAGGTTTTGACGAATCTTTCTTTTCAACCCAACGAACGCCATTGAGTTGTGACTTCTGAAACCAGGTGACAGCACCTTCAATCGCTTCAACAACAGTCGCGTTTGGGTTTGGAATCGACATGAGAAAACGCACGATATCCACACTCTCAAGTCCACTCAAAGACACAAGCTCATAGGTTCTCGCGGGCGCAGGCTTGAGCGTGACTTCATCGTGCTGCGCGCACCAGACAGTGCGGTGACCGTCGATAATCACCTGCGTCTTGAGAATACATTCAATGCCTTTTTGAACTGCTTTCCAGGCCTTTGCCCGTCGCTCTTCATCAACGAATGAGTACGTCGGCTTCTGGTTCGCCACGTCGCGCAGGAGCTTCATCACTCCGATCATCGCGCCGTCGTTGAATGTGATGTGACGATAGTAGCCGTTTAGGTCTGGATAGAACTGCGGCCACCCTCCGTTGTCGTATTGAGCTTTCAGCAAGTAATCGAAACCCTTCAGGAATGCTTCTCGATGACTGGACCGTGGCTGC
>DATJKB010000393.1:0-3244 GCA_035491875.1 Pyrinomonadaceae bacterium
AAGAGAACAACGCGTTCCGGCCGGCGCAAAAACCCTACGTCACATTTGGGAATAAGGCTTTCGGCTCGGGCGCTTGCGTAGCTTACCATAACCGAGCCCATTAGTCCGGCACCCGCAAGAAAAACATTAAGAGTCGAATGAAATGGGAGGTCTCGGGCGTAAAACACCATTAGCCCGACGAATACGACCATGTCTGAAAGCCGGTCCAGGGAGGAGTCAAGGAAGCCGCCGAATCGGGTCACGCGACCGGAAAGTCGGGCCACTTGGCCATCGAGCATATCGAAAAGATTGGCAACAATCAGTGCCACGCCGGCGGAGAAGAACCAACCCATGCCAAAAAGAACGCCGCACCCGACGTTCAACGCGACACCGATTACCGTCAAAATGTTGGGATTGATGTGGCCGAGGGCGAGCCAGCGCACCATGGCATCAATGATTCTCTGAGCGCCGCGCCCAATGCTGGATCCAAACATTCGTAAGGTGTTCTCCCGGCCCGATTATGCCCGAAACTATTAAAAGGATGAAGAATCCAGGAAAGACGCGGACACGGGGACGGAGAGACGCGGGGACGAGTAGAGTCACCGTGTCGCCGCGTCTCCCAGTCTCCCCGTCTTTCGGTCATCCCTCATCCTTGATCACCCGCGCTTTCCAATTCGTCATGCAAAGTCTTTAGCTCTCGTATCTCAAAGTTGCGTGCTCCAGCCGGTGTCCTGACAACGATATCGTCACCTTCCTGCTTGCCCATCAAGCTTTTGCCAACGGGAGACGTTGTCGAGATCAGACCTTCAGCGGGATCGCTCTCTTCGGGTGTAACGAGTCGATATTTAACTTCCTCGTCTTTTTCGGCATCGTACAGAATCAAAGTTGAGCCATACGATGCCTTGTCGCGCGGGACTTTCTTTGGATCGATTGAGGCAATCTCACTGATGCGCTGGCGCAACTCAACGATGCGCGCTTTGACTACGTTCTGACGGTCCAGCGCCGCGCGATACTCGGAGTTCTCGCGGAGATCCCCGAACTCCAGAGCTCGCTTAATCTCCTTGGGCAAGTGAATGCGCAGTTCTGCTTCTAACTCATCCAGTTCACCCTGGAGTTTCGCTTTGATCGACTCTGACAATGGTTCTTCCCGTCCTTTAATCTTTACGGAGTTCCGGCTAACGCTCAATGTTTTGGCAAAACAGTCAGTACCGAAACGCAGTAGCGTCGGGTCTACTTACAACATCTCTCAACTGTCATACAAATCTCGAAGGTTGATTGAGCTCACAACTAGACCAGACGCTACCGCGTTTCGGTACTGACTGTTTGGCGTTGTGAATCGACAACTAAGCACACCAACTCACCTCTATAAATTCTCTGCAATACGTTTATGAAAGTCGCTCTCGTTTGCCCCCGCAAATGAAATTCCTGTGTCACGTGCTGTTCTCACTAACTGTCCAGTTGGTGGAACCGTTTTGATGTTAGTAATCGCTTCCGATAGCGGAACCGTTACAACATCACCCGCCTGCAGCGCCACCATCACGCCGTGTTTCCCTTCGGCGAGCGCACGCACAGCACACGAGCCGAAATTGGTAGCAAGCATTCTATCGAACGCGTTTGGTCGACCGCCTCGTTGCAGGTGGCCCAACACAACACACCGTGTTTCTCGTCCCGTCTTCGCCTCGATCGCGTGTTGGAGATACATGCCGATGCCGCCAAGCCTCGGCGCATGAAGCGCATCGCCTTTGTCCTGATAAATCAATTCGTGACCAATCTCCAGAGCGCCTTCGGCGACGACAATAATACTAAAATTAGATCCGGCCAAATCGCGTGCATGAATCTTCTCGGCAACTGCGTCGAGCGAAAAAGGAATTTCCGGAATCAGGATCACATCGGCCCCACCGGCGATTCCAGAGTGCAGCGCAATCCATCCTGCGTGTCGACCCATTACTTCCAGGATCATCACGCGGTCGTGCGACTCCGCCGTCGTATGCAAACGATCAAGCGCTTCTGTCGCGATGTCGAGCGCTGTGACAAACCCGAACGTGAGTTCGGTACAAGCGAGATCGTTGTCGATCGTTTTCGGGACGCCGCAAACGGGAATGCTACGTTTGTCGAACTCCGCGGCGATCCCGAGTGTCCCCTCGCCGCCCAAAACTACGAGCGCATCAATTCCAAGGATGCGCATGTTGCTGATCGCTTCCTGGTAGACTTGTTCTACGGCAACTTTCTGGCCATCTTTAGTGCGCTCGGCAAAGTGACCGCGGTTGCGTGTCCCGAGGATTGTTCCGCCGCGTGGCAGCAGGCCGCGCACATCTCCGGGTGATAGCACACGCGTCTGAGTCGCCCCCAACAGCCCTTCAAAGCCGTCTTCAATACCGATTACGCGCATGCCGTGTTCGCAAGTAGCCGTTTTAACCACTGCCCGAATCACAGCGTTCAAGCCGGGCGCATCACCGCCGCCAGTCAGGATTCCTATTGTGTTGTACATCTTTTGAGACAGTCTAATACGTTGAGGCGATAAGGTGAAGATGGAAGTTAAACTGGTTGACCCCTCTTGAGGCGTCGCGTAGCATGTTGACAATCACGGACAGTCAAATTGAGTCTCCGGAAAGGGCAGTTAGCCGCATTGGAAATCGACGATGACGCAAAAGAAATAGTTCGCGAGATCGGGACGGCCATCAACGAATCGGTGGAAAACTCTACGAAGGTAGCTGAGGCTATCGAGCGTTTGAGAGAAGCTGGTTATGAAATGGAATTGACGCTGCGGCTGGAGATTGGCTTACGTCCTCACGCTGAAGACGAAGACGGTGAAGCAGACGGTACAAACCTCGAACTCACCGAAGAAGACATTCAAGTCTTGCAACGCATGAAGATTCGCATTGATCCCGAGCGGTAAGACCAGCCGCAGATCTTCGCAAATACACACAGATCTGAAATCAAAAGAAGCATCGAACTGCTCTCTGAGTTCTTTGATCTGTGTTCATCTGCGTGCATCCGCGGCTGGTTCTGCTTCGGTTACTCAGGTACTTCTTCGGATCCGGTCAACGACTGTTGTCTCAAAGCAGCAGCGCCAAGCAAGCCACCCATTCCCATCGACTCAACTGCACTACTCGGCACTAGCATGAGCGCGCCTTTCTCCTTCAATCCTTCATACAACATGTTCATGGCCCTGAGGTGCAAGGCAGTCGGGTTGTTTTGGTACGACTGCGCTGCCTTTTCAAAGGAGTGCGCAATTTCCACTTCAGCCTGGCCCAGGATGATGCGC
>DATJKB010000394.1:0-7771 GCA_035491875.1 Pyrinomonadaceae bacterium
AGCCTGCCGGAGAGTTTGCAGCTAAAACTTGTTGAGTCAAAGATTTTTAAATCAGGATGTGTCGCGCTTCGTTACTTGAAACAGTGACAGAAAAATCTGAGACATCTGTGCTGCTGGCTCCCACCGAGAGGAGAAGAACAATGAAATACATCTGTTTGGGATACATCGAGCCAGGAACATTCGAAGGGATGACCGAAGACGAGCGACATGCAGTGCTCGACGAATGCTTTGAGCACAATGATCATCTGCGCGCCAACGGACATCTTGTTGCCGAAGTACCTCTGCAGCCTCCGGAGACCGCGTTGACCCTGTATTGGAAAAACGGCAAAGTCGCGACCACCGACGGCCCGTATGCGGAAACCAAGGAACAGCTTGGCGGCATTCAGATCCTTGAGGCGCGAGACCTCAATCACGCCGTTCAGCTTGTCTCACAGCTTCCAGGATTTAAATATGGACTTGGACCGGTTGAGATACGGCCGGTAGTGGATTTAAACGAAATGATGAGGGAGAGCGAGCAGCGGCGACTGCGAAAGGATAACTCGCGATGAGGCCCACGAGGAAAAGCACGAGGGAAAAATGATCACTATCTTGTCGCCTACTGCCTACTGCCTACTGCTTTCTGCCTACTGCCTTCTGCCTGCTTCCTGCTTTCTGCTTCGCGATGCCCTGAACCCCAATCGGTTTCCCAGAGCTATAGATGAGGTGCGTACTTAACGAAATAGGGATTCGTGCGCCGTTCTTCGCGATTATCTCAAGCTCATACGACGTTGCCCTTTGCTGGTCCAGTTTGCGAGAGATCATGTCTCTCGATAGAGTGACGAATTCTGGTGCCACCACCTGCTTCAGGTTCAAACTCAGAATCTCGTCGGACGAGTAACCAGTTAGGCGTTCCGCAGCATTGTTTGCGGAAGTGTAGTTTCCCTCCAGATCGTGCGCGTAGATGATTTCGTCCGTGTGATGCAACAGACTGAGGTACCTCTGCTCATTCTCAAGACGAGTTGTGGCTAATCGATTCTCCAAAACTACTTTGCAGATGGATTCTTCCAGCTGATGGCCCGTTACTTGGTCGCGTGAGCAGCAGTCTTGAGCGCCGGCGTGGAATGCTCGAAGGATCTCCTCGCCGTTAGCGGAAGTCACGACAATCATTGGGATCTGACAGCCGACTCCTTTAGCTTGCTCGAGAAACTCCACGAACCCTCGTGCCTTTGAATCAATAATGCAGACGTCATGGGCGTTTGCGCGAAAGTTATTCCTCGCCGCAACGAGTGTCGATACGCAACTAAATTCAAATTCACGGAACTCCGACTCTGACAGCATTCGCCTGATGGCACTCGGTTTTTCACATGCGTCATCAACGAGCAGGATTCTTAACGTAGTTAGTGAAAAGCAGTTTTGGTGGAAACGTGCGGACATTGTGCGTCACCTCATGGATTGACAGACTGATAGCCTGAATTCAGCGATGGGAGGTCACTACCACCTTGCAGCTAAGGTCGGTACCCACCCGCTGCCGCAAGGTAATACCGATCTTCAGATCACGGCGTGCATGCCGCTGTGTGAGACGGGCAGCATGGGCAGTCTGGGCAGTCTGCCTTGGGGCGAAACACCGCATTTATGTCGTACGTGGGCGGATGCGGTTCCGAGTCTCTGCGAAATGGGCGGAGAAACCCCGACTTGCATCCTGGTCGTGGGATCGAACAAGCCGAATTTAGCACTTGCCATACCAAAAGGAGAAGAGGGAAAAAGGGAAAAGAGAAAGAGGGAAATGACTGCTTCCCTCTTTCCCTCTTCCCCTTTTTCCCTTTTTCGGCGTCTGTGTTTCGCGCTGACGTGCCCAACGTGGCCGACAATCGTTATCGAATGTAGTAGACCATCCGAAGTCATTCAGTTTGGGCAACTCTTCTGCGCGACCTCGGCAAGTCACAGTTCTATCCGCAACGTGGAAAATCGTCACCGCTCAACTCGACTGAAATCACTCTACTCAAATAAACGCAGTCGGGAAGGGCGGCTTGCCCCCGCTCACAATTCTTAGATCCAAGGTTGAGTGGAGTCGGATCTTGAGCGGGGGCAAGCCGCCCTTGCCGACTGCGTCTATCGGAGCTTGAGGTTTTCAGTGAAAGTTGAGTGCTGATGATTAGGCACGTTGCGTAATGGAACTGTGACTTGCCGAGGTTGCGCAGGGAGATGAAACTGAACATCGGGAATGAGCCACCGCTAGAAAAAACCTAACAATCCGACTATGATTGCGTCGTCAGTCGCCTAATCAAAATGTCCACAACCTCCCGCGAGCCACGCACACAGATTTCATCTGTCGACGAAATCAGAAAACAGTTCCCCGCTCTCGAACGCATCTACAACGGGTTTCCCGTGGCCTACTTCGATGGCCCAGGCGGCACGCAAGTACCGCGTTTAGTGGTCGAGAGCATGAGTGATTATCTCTATCACCATAACGCCAACACACACTGGAACTATCCAACAAGCGCCGAAACCGACGCCGCCATCGAACGCTCACGTGAGATCTGCGCCGAATTTCTAAACGCTTCGCCGACTGAAATCGCGTTTGGCAACAACATGACGACGCTTACGATGCATGTGTCGCGAGCGCTTAGTCTTCAATGGAACGCCGGTGACGAGATCGTAGTTACGGAGCTGGATCATCACGCCAACATCGATCCCTGGTTACGGCTCGAACGCGAACGAGGCGTTTCAGTGCGTTTGGTCAGAATGAATGTCGAGACCGGCGAACTCGAGTGGGGAGATTTGGAACGTTTCATAACATCCAAAACAAAACTGGTAGCAATCGGCGCTGCCTCAAATGCGTTGGGCACTATCAACGATGTCGAGCAGGCAGTCCGCTTGGCCCACAGTGTCGGCGCACTCGCATTCGTTGATGCTGTCCACTATGCACCTCATGCATTGATCGACGTCAAAAGTATTGACTGCGATTTCCTGGCGATGTCGGCGTATAAGTTTTATGGACCACACACGGGTGTGCTCTTTGGCAAACAGCATCTACTCGAGAAAATCGACTTTCCTAGATTGGTTCCGGCGCCAGATTACGCACCAGAAAATGTCGAGACGGGAACGCAAAATCAGGAGGGAATGGTTGGCGCCGCTGCCGCCGTGGACTTTTTGGCATCATTCAGTACGGACGGCACAAGACGTCAGCGATTAGATCACGCATTTTCTGAGATGCACGTTCGCAACTCGATACTCACGCGAAAGCTTTGGACGGCATTGACGTCACTCGATGGCGTCCGCGTTTATGGCCCAAGCCCGGACAAACCGCGAACCCCAACCATCTCATTCACTATCGACAACCTTCGTTCAAGCGATGTGGCCAGACAACTCTCGGAGAAGGGCCTGTTTCTCTCGCACGGTGATTTCTATGCGGCGACGGTGATCACCCGCCTGGGATTGGAACCTGAAGGTCTGCTTCGCGCCGGCTGCGCCTGCTACACTACCGCTGATGAAGTTGATCGATTGATCGAGGCTGTAGCGGAACTCTCCCTTACTTAGCTTTGCCTCAAAAGTGACCGCGCATCTCCCAGGCTTAGTCGTCTGACGTGGGCCAGGTGGCTCGAAGCAGTCAATTACAGAACGGGAGCGAAGCGACCGATGTCACGGTGCATTGAGTGTTTGGTGCGTTGACGTCGGTCGCTTCGCTCCCGTTCTGTAATTGAATGTTTGGTTCAGAGAATTTGCGTAGTTAGTCCGGCGGGACAGCGACAGGCTCACATCAGACTGGGCCGAATTCAATAAGAGACTTTTTCGACGAATCGCTGCAATGGAAAAGATTCAGGGCTGAGCCAGTTGTCTCTCCAATGCGAGACCAGGCATCGGCAGTCCGCTGGCCACTAATTGTCCAATTGCTTGTACGCCAATCGGCGCCCCGTCCTGATAGATCAAATGGTAATTCAGAGCGACCAGAAGTGGTTGTCCGTTTCGAGTCATTAGCACAAGCTCCAGATGCATTGGCTTTCGACACTCGAGCATAGCACTCATAGTGAGTTGAAATAGATCTACATATTCGGGCGCGATGAGCTGTTGGAAGTTCATCTTTAGTACGTCTTCAGTTTGATAGCCGAGGTCTTCTTCCGCTGCCTTGTTGATTGAAGTACATCTTCCATCCAGATCATGTGTGAAGATTAGATCGGTTGTGTTCTCAACGAGACTCAAATAGAGACGCTCGTGTTCTGCCTGTAACTCAGCCGCGCGTGCCTGATCGATCACTGCACAGATCGATTCCTCAAGATTCGCAGCCATCAGGTTTTTCTTAATCAGGCAGTCAGCGGCTCCGTGATGCAATGCATCGAGCACCTCGAAACCTGATTCAGTAGTAAGAACGATTATGGGAGCGCAGACACCAGCGGCGCGGATGCGTGTAAACAATGTCGCTTTTTCGATCGACGATTCAATGACGCAAACATCGGGAGGCGTCAAGACAGAACCAGGTACGTTCAACTGGTGGGGCTGTATGCAATCCAGATGGAACGTGCCTAGATCGGACTGGCTGAGTAAGCCAAAAACCCAATCACGACTTTCGAAGTGGTCGTAAATCAATAGGATCTTCAACTGCCATTCGCCCATAATTCCCCCTAGCACGCGGCCAACGCCGCTCGTTCATAACTTTGGTTCGACAGCAACCTTTGAAATTGATCGGACGGAAGAGGTTTGCTGAAGAAGTAACCTTGCACGCCGTCGCACCCTAATGTGGTTAGGAATCTCAACTGTTCGAGCGTCTCCACTCCTTCGGCAATGACGCTCAGGTTCAGCCGGTGAGCAAGAGTAATGATCGATGAGACGAGTGCCGCATCACCGGCGCGAACAGAAGCATTTCTCACGAACGACTTGTCGATCTTGATTGTGTCGAGCGGCAAACACCGCAAGTGATCGAGTGACGAGAAACCCATACCAAAATCGTCAATTGAAAGTCTGACACCCATCGCTTTCAACTGACTGAACGACTCAAGCACCTGAGGATCGTCAGACATGATCGAGCTCTCTGTTAATTCGAGAGACAAACAACCTGGATCGATCGCACTCTCTCTGAGAATCCTCAACACCGTATTCATCGGATCCAATTCTCGAAACTGGCGGGCAGATACGTTGACAGAGAGATGCAGGTCTGGAAATCCCTGATCGTGCCAATACTTGAGTTGCGAACAGGCTGTAATGAGAACCCACTCGCCAATTGGCGCAATGAGTCCATTCTCTTCCGCAAAGGGAATGAATTCAGCCGGCGGGATCAATCCGAGCACCGGATGTTCCCAACGGACCAAGGCTTCGGCTCCAATCAGACTCCAGGTCGAAGTGTCGACTAGTGGTTGATAGTGGATCGTGAACTCGTGTTTGCGTAATGCTCGCAACAACTGGCTCTCGAGATTGAGGATTCGCAGTTCTCTAGCATTCATCTCATCCGAATAGAAGCAGCGCGTTCGGCTTCCCGTTGATTTTGCCGTTTCCAGTGCCGCCTCTGCGTTTCTCATTAGCGTTTCGATGTCAGTTCCGTGCCTGGGACAGAGGGCGATACCGGCATTCGACGTCAAATAAAACTGGTGTTGTTGCAACAACATGGGACTTTCCAGTTTGTCCTGGATTGTCTTCACCGCACTGGCCACGATCGACGGCTCGCTCATATTGAACAGCACTATCGCAAACTCGTCGCCGCCCCAGTATTCAACCTCTCCCGCACGATCAATGATTCGGGCCAGTCGTTTGGCTGCACACCGAATCAAGCGGTCTGCCCCAGATGGGCCAACAATTTGACTGATCCGTTTGTAGGGATTAACTGACAGCACAATGAAGGCGAGACTTCTCTTGGTTCTCGCGGCGGCGCGCAGATGTTTTTTCAAGCGATGCTTGAATCTTTGTCTGCCGGGTAAAAGTGCAACCGGCTTCTTCCCGCGCTTCGACATCATTTGACGGGAACGACTGAGTCGTTCCGCGCGTGGCTTCACGCGTGCGGGTGTGCTCGTTAAATCAGGGTGTTGGTCGGGTTCTCCCATGATCGTTTCTCCAGCTTCATGTGTCGACACCGGTATTCCAGGGCGGCGAAGACACCAACTCCACCAATTCCAGGGCGAGTAATCGTCGTCGTTTAAACGTGAGGTCTCTTCTAACTTCAAACCGGGAGTGCGTAAGAAGAGATTGGAGAAAACTGTCGGGTCACTAAAACAATCACAGCACTAATGCATAATGACGTTTAATGACTTCGTTTTCCCGAGAAGCAGCTGTTTGGGAAGAGCACCAGCGATTAGACACCGCGTCAGTAATGATTCAGCGGCTAAGTCATTACCGTTCCGCACGCAATGTCGGCTCGCTCGTAGGGCGCGTATTTTAAACACAAGCGCGTGAAAGAATCGTGATAGGTCGCTTGCCTTAATGTTGTTACTTTATTGCGGACGGAGGCCAGTTATCGTAAAGCATTTATACAATCTGCCAGCAGTCCGTACGCTGTGCTTTGCAGATTGGGTCGGTGGGAAATCACGGTAAGGGCGGGAATCATATCCAATTCGAAGTGTGCGCCCAGCGAAGTGCCCCTGATACTTCCGAGTGGTTCACTAATCGCAATTTGTTCCGGCATCACCGACGCGGTGATTGATTTATCCTCGCCAATTCGCAGTCGAGACACTAGTTTGAAGGGCCTACCCTCCGCTCGCGCCCGCTGTAAAATGGCCGGCGTAAGGTCGCGAATTCCCTGCCGCCTAACTTCTCCAGGCGCTAGCTGAGACTTCAGAATCACGCGCGTAATCGCACACAGTTTCATCGTCGCATCCCAGCCTTCGACATCATGACTTGGATCCGTTTCGGCAACACCTAGTTCCTGAGCCGCCTTCACGCCTTCCTCAAAACTTCTACCCGTTTCCATCGCTTCGAGAATAACGTTAGTGGTTGAGTTCATGATGCTGGTGAACCCGCGCAGACGCGTGGCGGGCAGCGTTTCGCGGAATAGCGAAAAGACCGGCGCACTGTCCATCACAGTTGATTCAAAAAGAAATCTCTTGTTGACACGTGCAGCTAGCTCATTAAGCTCGTCGTATGCATAAACGATAGGGCCTTTGTTGGCAGTGATCGTGTGTGCACCACTTTGGAGTGAGGCACGAAGATAATCGACCGCTGGTTGACCGGTTTCAGGATTAAGTGAGGTAGTTTCAAACACCACATTAGGTTGTGCGGCCTTCAACCAATCAATAACACCGGCGTGCGTTGAAGCGCTGTCGTAGTTGCCAGAGAGGAGAGCCGCTACATCAAATCCGTTCTGGCTAGACAACCAACCTATGCGTCGCGTCGCAACGCCCGTGATCTTCCAGTCGATTCCGTAACCTTCGCGCAATTCATTTGATTTGGCGACGAGCAGTCGCGCAAGCGCGCGGCCCACGTTTCCAAAACCAAGAAAGCAGAACTTATAGGTTTTCATTTCACGTTCTGTCGGGAACTTCAGCCGCAGAGTCACGCGGATAAACACAAATCAGAATTAATAACTATTGTATGTCTCATCTCTTTTGTTTTGATCTGTGTCTATCGGCGTTAATCTGTGGCTCAACTCTTAGCCTCGCCGCATTGGCTCTCCCGACGTGTCGGGATACCGATGTGTAATGGACGCCGGATTTGTGTGTCGCATCTCTATCAGCTCAAGGTATTATATTGAACGCGTGAAACAATATCACGATTTACTCAAGTCGATTCTCGAGAACGGCACTGAACACAATGATCGAACGGGTGTCGGCACAATTTCTCATTTCGGCTTTCAAACGCGCTTTGATCTTCGCGA
>DATJKB010000395.1:0-3943 GCA_035491875.1 Pyrinomonadaceae bacterium
GTCCGCAATGAGCGAAGCGAATGGGTTTGCGCGACTGCGTCTCGTTGCGGACGAGGACGTCCGCGCTCCCAGTATCTGCTTGAACAGTTTCTGCTAAGTCGCTAATAGAAGCCAAACTAGATACCCGAGTACCATGCTCGATCTTCAACCAGCATCATTCGAACAGTTTGTTCGGGAAGCGCGACAGGGAAATGTTGTTCCCGTGGTGCGTTCAGTCCTTGCTGATCTGCATACGCCTCTCAGTGTATTTCTGAAGATTTGCGGCGCCGCTTCAGACGCATTTCTTTTGGAGTCCGTCGAGGGCGGCGAACGCATTGCCCGCTATTCGTTCCTCGGCGTCGCTCCCGAGATCGTTGTTAGTGGTCGTGGCAATCAAACCATTGTCAGACGTGGTGATCGGGAGGAAGTTCTGCCGACTATCGCAACCGAATGGGTCAGAGACTATTTCCGCACCCGTTCACTCGCGCGTCGTTCAGGATTGACTCCGTTTGCCGGAGGTGCTGTGGGTTACGTTGGTTACGAAGCCGCGCAATGGTTTGAATCAGCTCTCCGAAAAGACGACACGCTAGCGGACAATGCCACTACTGATGCGGTGTGGATGTTTTTCCGGACGATTATTGCGTTCGATCATGTGAAGCAACGAATCGAAATCGTCAGCGTCGTCCTGACAGAAGAAGCAGAGGGTAGCGAAGCACGTTTGCGGGAGCTTTATGACCAGGCAATCGCACGGACAAAGAGAATCGAAGACGACATTTTCAAAATAGAACTGAAATCACCGCCGTCGTTGGCTGCGAAATCCTCAAACGAGCACCGATCTCTGAAATCAAACTGGGCGCGTCGAGAGTTTGAAGACGCAGTTCGCAGCGTTAAGGAATACATTGCCGCAGGCGATTGTTATCAAGTAGTTCTTTCCCAAAAGTTCTCTGGACCGTTTTCGGGTGAGCCGATTCAAATTTATCGTGCTCTGCGTGCGATAAATCCTTCTCCGTACATGTTCTTTTTGCGGATTGGCGGCGAAGCGATCGTCGGCGCATCACCCGAGATGTTAGTTCGTTGTCATGGTCAGCGGCTCGATTATCGCCCGATTGCCGGTACGCGAAAGCGCGGTGCGACTGAGACTGAAGATTGGGTGTTAGGCGAAGACCTGAAATCGGATGAGAAAGAAGTCGCTGAACATATGATGCTCGTTGACTTGGGTCGAAACGATCTGGGGAAAGTTGCGGATTTCGGTTCAGTGAAGGTGGAAGAGTTGATGGGTATTGAGCGTTATTCGCACGTTCAGCACCTGGTAACGAGTTTGCGTGCGCGTTTGAGGGATGGTTTAGATCGATTCGACGCGCTTGCATCCTGTTTTCCTGCCGGTACTGTTACCGGAGCGCCGAAGATTCGGGCGATGGAAATCATTCGCGAGCTCGAGCCTGAGCGACGTGGGTTGTACGCCGGCTGTGTTGGTTACATGGATTACGCTGACAATCTGGATTCGTGCATCGCGATCAGAACGATTGTTTTGCGCAATGGGGAAGCGAGTGTTCAGGCTGGAGCCGGTATTGTCGCCGACTCGGTGCCTGAACATGAGTATGCCGAGACTGTGAACAAGGCCCGTGCGATGTTTCGGGCAATTGAAATGGCGGAGACTGGATTGTAAAAACATTGCCGATTGTCGATTGCCGATTGCCGATTGATTCGAGTCGGTAATCTTGAATCGACAGGGCTACACGAAACTAACAACGACGAAATTATGCGACAACACTTTTTCTGGGCTCTCTTGCTTCTCTTTGCGATCGGAAGCAGCACCAGGGCTCAGACCATTCCACCGAATCCGGCAGATTCTGCAAGGAAGAGCAACCAACGTCCGGCGGAGCCCATGGCCACGCCTGAGCCATTCGATGGAGCGACCGTTGAGAAAATGGCGAGCAACTGTGTGACGTTGGAAACAGAACTCGGCGCGATCGAAATCGCAATGATGCCTGAGGTTGCTCCCGAGAGCGTCAGGAACTTTTTGAATCTTGTGGCGACCGGCTCATTAGATACAACAACCTTTAGTCGTACGGTCAAAAGGTTTGTTATCCAGGGCGGCAATCTGAGCACAAGCGAGAAGTGGAACGCGGAATTAGCGAAACGGATGGCGCGCAAACTTCCTGACGAGCCCGGCATTGTGAAGCACGTCCGTGGCATTGTTTCGATGGCCCGCAACGACGAACCAAATAGCGCCACAACGCATTTCTTCATACTTGTTGGTGATGGACCACACCTCGATAGTAAGTTTTCTGCTTTTGGAAGTGTCACGAAGGGCATTGAGGTAGCGGACGCAATCAATAGCGCTCCGGCAGATGGCGAAAAGCCAGAGAAGCCTGTGCGAATCAGTCGCGCGGTCGTGGCTCCATGTAAGAAGTGAGTGAGGTTGTGTGCTGAAACTACTGAGCGCCCTGGTTTGCTGTTTGTTCGTCGCGGCATGTGCCTCCGTTCCCGAGGGGCCGCCGCGACCTGAAAGCGCCGAACGGTTCGTAAAGCTCCGCGGTTTTGAGTTCGACAAGAACGGGTTCTTCGATGCAGTCGCGCAAAAAGACATCGCGGCTATCAACGCGTTTGCCGCGGGGCGATTTGATCTAAACGTTAAGGACGCAGATGGCCGGACAGGGCTGATTAACGCAGCGGCTCAAGGACAGCTTGATGTTGTTCAAGCGTTAATCGCTGCCGGTGCCGACGTCAACGCGAAAGACAACTCGGGCCGGACGGCTTTGTTTCATGCGCTCGAGGCGAGATACGACAGCGTGTCGGACTTTTTATTGTCCCAGCCGCAACTTGATTTGAACGCGCGCGGTAAGAATGGCACGACGGCTCTGATCAGTTATGTTTGGCGCGATCGCGCTGATGCGATCAAATCCCTGTTGGATCGCGGAGCTGACGTTAATCAGCAGGACAATGATGGCGACACGCCGCTGCACGGCGCGGCGCAGAACGGCAATGTTGAAATAATTCGTCTTCTGTTGGCGAAGGGCGCGCAGCCAAACGGACGAAACAAGGTTGGTGGAACCCCCTTGATGTGGGCGGCTGTTTATGACCAGGAAGATGCCGTGAAGGAATTGTTGAAAGCGGGCGCCGATAAATCATTGAAAGATGAAGAAGGAAAGACTGCATTGATGTGGGCGATTAAAAACAACCGAACCAGGGTTGTAGAAATACTTCGCTGAAGTTGAAAGTCCAAGGTCCAAGGTCCAACGTCCAACGTCGAAAGACCAAAGACCAAAGACCAAAGACCAAAGCAAAATGCTTTTAGTCATCGATAACTACGATTCATTCACCTACAACCTCGTACAGTACTTAGGTGAGCTGGGCGAGACGATCGAGGTGCGCCGCAATGATCAAGTCACACTCGATGAGATAGAAAACACGCTGAAGCCCGAGCGTATCGTTATCTCTCCTGGACCAGGAACCCCGGACGACGCCGGTATTTCACTCGGTGTGATCGATCGCTTCGCAGGAAAGATTCCCATCCTGGGTGTTTGTCTCGGACATCAGGCAATCGGACAGGCGTTTGGTGGCAACGTCGTGCGGGCGCCGGTGTTGATGCACGGCAAGGCTTCGGAAATCTGCCACGACGGCAAGACGATTTTTAAGGGACTGTCCGACCACTTTCCGGCTGGCCGTTACCACTCTCTGATCGTCGAAAAGCGTTCGCTGCCCGAGTGCCTGGAGATATCCGCATACACGAACGACGACATCATCATGGGTTTGCGGCACCGTGAACTGAAAGTTGAAGGTGTGCAGTTTCATCCTGAATCGCTATTGACCACAGAAGGGAAGAAGCTGCTCGGGAATTTTCTGAAGCTTTAACCGATGCAGAGGTCTGTGAAACCCGACCTCTCATTCACCCCAGGCTTGAGCCTGGGGGCAACGGGCGGTTAATGGCTTCGAAACCGTTTCAACGGATTGCCGACGAGAG
>DATJKB010000396.1:0-9185 GCA_035491875.1 Pyrinomonadaceae bacterium
AAACGAAGGGCGGCTAGAAGACTCAGTATCCAGCTAAGCAGGTCGAGGGTCGACATTAGAAAGCCTCGCCGGTAGCCGTTGACAACGAGAACGACCACGACGATTACCAGCAGCACATCGATGATGTTTATGGACATGAGCAGTTAAGATTGTAGATTGTAGATTGAAGATTGTTATCGTTGCTCCATACGTAAGAAGATTAAGGTTTGTTCAACTTCATCAACAATCTACAATCTACAATCTACAATCTACAATCATCAATCATCAATCATCAATCGCCTATGCCCGAGTTGCCAGACATCACGATCTATATCGAAGCGCTTGAGAAACGCATTCTCAATCACACACTCAAAGCGGCACGTATCGCTTCGCCATTTTTACTTCGGACCGCTGCACCTCCGGTTCACAGCGCTGAAGGCAAAAGAGTCGTCGCACTCAGACGACTAGGAAAACGGATCTGTATTGGGTTCGAAGGAGATCTATGGCTGGTTTTACACCTGATGATCGCCGGCAGACTTCACTGGAAAGAAGGCCCCCTGAAGCTTACAAAACTTCACCTCGCAACCTTCGAATTCGATAATGGCACGCTCGCCTTAACAGAAGCTGGAACGCAGAAACGCGCCTCACTCCACGTTGTTGCCTCAAAAGAGGCGCTGAGTGAACTTGATCCCGGTGGACGTGAAGTGTTCGACCTCAGTCTCAAAGAGTTTACCGAGATTCTTCAAGCTGGGAATCACACTCTAAAACGCGCTTTGACTGATCCACACGCGCTGAGTGGAATCGGAAACGCCTACTCCGATGAGATTCTCTGGCAGGCGAAACTTTCTCCGATCACGTTGACCCAAAAACTTACGCCAGAGGAGTTGAAGCGTCTATTTGAAGCGACCAAGTACTCGTTGAATGAGTGGGCTGAGCGTTTACGTGCCGACACGGGGGATAAGTTTCCTGAAAAAGTAACGGCGTTTCGAAAAGGCATGGCGGTGCACGGGCGTTACAAAGAACCTTGTCCTCGTTGCGGATCGAAGGTGCAACGTATTCGCTACGCAACAAACGAAACAAACTATTGTCCTACTTGTCAGACAGGCGGAAGGCTGTTAGCTGATCGCGCTTTGTCGCGTTTGCTTCGAGAGAACTGGCCGAAGACCGCCGAAGAGTTGGGCTAAGAGGAGTAGGAGGGCAGACGCGGAGACGGGGGGACACGGAGACGCGGCGACTTTCCATCCACACGTCTCCGTGTCCCCGTGTCTCCCCGTCTCCGCGTCTCTACTTCACGACCTCAATCCTCGTCACAGGGTGAATCTCCCATGCAGTAGCTCGCCAGAGATCCGAGCCCTCCTTAAAAGTGTTGGCAGACTCTTTCGCGTGCTCCGAGTCGTAAAACAACCAGCCTTCAAATCTGACCCATTTGCCAATGAGCGACCGCTCCAGCGTCTCTGCAGACCAATCAAGTCCATTTGCAGCAGCCCATTGCTGCAGATGAGGAGTTACTTCGACTATAAGCTGTTCGTTCGCGGGAGCATCAGTTCGCAACGCAACGTTGATGTGAATGTCGCGCCGGCATGGTGACCAACAATTAGCCATCTCGATTCCGGCTCTCCCAACCGACACAACGTAACCTTCGACGCGGGCTGCGCGTGTGTCTGACCAACGATTCTCATCATTGCCGGGTTGCAACAACGAAGCCAACGTCACGCGAGCGTCGAAGTCTTCTGATGACGGGAACGAAACGCGGTTTTTCAGTAGATGCTCCGCGCGGCGGGCTGAACTGAGTGGCAATCCGGAAGCTGGACAATACCGATCGAGCAATACGAAGGTGAGCGCCAAACTGAGAATGACGATGACAAGTGTAATGAGATAACGCCGGCGCATTATTTCGATATTCAACTCGCGAGGTTACGACGCGGGGACAGGGAGACGGGGAGAAGCGGAGAATCACCGTCACAGTGCAGTCTCCGCGTCCCCCCGTCTCCGCGTCTTCCTTCTTCCCTGCCCTGATCAAGTCGTTGCGGCTTTGAACTGCGCCGTGTCGGTGTATTGCTGAAACTTCACGATCTTACCGCCTCGAAACGTGAAAACGTGGGCGAACTGTGCCCGCACATCTCGTCCGGTATTCCGGAACTTTCCCGAGTAATGCCCATGGCCCACAATCGTGTCACCCGCGTCTAACACTTCTTTCGGCGACACTAAAAACCCCTCCCACTCGCCGCCGATGCGCGCGAACACACCCTGCAAAACCGCGTCGGGTCCGACATAGGGATTGTTGTCTGCGTAAATGAAGTTCTCTGCTTCCCACCACTCGACAGCTGGATCGAGAGTCGCCAACACTGTTCCGATGTCGCCTCTGCCAAATGCGTCATACATCCCCTGGACTGTCTCTCTGTTTTCTTCTGACATTATCGGGTCTCCTCAAATAAGATTGGTTCGCTACGCACTTCGCAGTGGGTCGATAGTCAGTACCGTAACGCGGTAGCGTCGGGTTTTCCCTCGCCAACGGTGTTTCAAACGGAACGCGGACCCGACGCTACCGCGTTACGGTACTGACTATCGACCCACTACGATCCGCCTAAGGACTCGACGATCGCGTAATCACATTTCCTATATTTCGGTCTTTCAACAGTTTATTGAACGCGCTGACGTCCTGATTCATCACTGCATCAAATCGCTGTTTGATGGTCGCCAGTTGTTGCTTGAACATGGCATGCACTTCTCGATGTTGGTTCGTGGGTGGAAAATCAGAACTCGATAAACCGCCGCTGAGATATCCCAACTTGCTTATGAGCTTGGGTGGCCATCTAACTGTGTCCTGGCCCTGCCCTGTTAGTCGTCTTTGGATAAGGTCGTCTTCGACATCAGTCAGTTTCTTGTCGAGATCGGCGGCGGCGGATTTCACCGTCGCGTCTGAGGCGCCGACCGTATTCGTTAGCTGATAAAGCTGGGCGCGGATCGACTCGATCTGATTAACCATGTCCGACGCAGAATCCAGATCTCGCCTTAGGTCCCGCAGCATTTCAAATTGAGCTGCGATGTCAGCCTCAGAGCCCGCAGAGTTTGGATCCTTCTTAACAACCAGCGGCGCGCTGAGTTCCTGTCCGCCCACCGAAAGCTTGACGGTGTAGGTCCCCGGCGGATACAGGATGGAGATTCGTGGCGTACTCACTCCTGGACGTGTGCCATCTGGTCCAACTTTGATTTCCGGAGCATACACGGGACTGGTCCGCATTAGTACTTGCCTCGTGGGTTCACCTTCAAGATTCCAGGTGATTCGATTCAAGCCCACCGCTTTGGTTCCCGTAATCGTTCGTATCGTTTGACCTTTCGAGTCTTCAATGCGAATTCGGAGATCGCCCGACGGCACCGATTTCAGATGGTAGGTGATGGCGGCGCCGTATGGCGGGTTCTGCCCGGCCGCCGGATCGTCTGACATAGTTACCGGCACGGTCCCCGGTCTGAACCTGTAAGTCGGTCGCGGGGGAAATAGGTGCGCGTTGGCCCCACGCACCGCTGGCGCCATCTGTTGAATGGCTGTGAGGTCATCAAGTATCCAGTAGCCTCGACCATAAGTTCCCACCACGAGATCGTTAAAGTGCTCTTGAACGACCATCCAATAAACTGGCGCCCGCGGCAAATTCGCCTGCAGCGGTTGCCAGTTCGCACCGTCGTCAAATGAAACGTAGAGTCCATTCTCAGTGCCGAGATACAACAGACCGGCGCGAGTTGGATCTTCACGAACACAATGCGCGTAGCTCAACATGCTGCGCGGAATACCATTGGTAATCAAGGTCCAGGTTTTTCCATAGTCTTTTGTTTTGTAGACGAAGGGATCGCGATTGTTCACCTGATGTAGATCGACCGTCAGATAAGCCGTGCCCGCATCGAAGCGCGAAGGTTCGATGTTGCTGATTGTTCCCCAGCGCGGCAGGTTCGGAAGATTTGCGGTAACGTTGCTCCAATTCTTCCCGCCGTTGCGAGTTAGTTGGACCAAGCCATCGTTAGTTCCAACCCAGATCAAGCCCGCCTCTTTGGGCGACTCAGCGATCGCGAATATCGTGGAGAAATACTCGACACCGATGTTGTCACCTGTTAGACCGCCGGAGAATCCCTGTTTTGATTTATCGTTGGTCGTCAGATCAGGACTGATTACCTGCCAGCTCTGTCCATCGTCAGTAGTCTGATGAACGTGTTGACTACCAACATAGAGCTTTTTGTGATTGTGAGGCGAAATCGTGAGCGGAAAAGTCCAGACGAACCTGTATTTCACATCAGCGGCCGGCGAACCATTGACCTGGTCAGGCCACACCTCTACGTTTCGAGCTTGCCCGGTGCGCAAATCATAACGTTCGACAATGCCACCGATGCTGCCTGACCCCGATGCGCTGGACCAGATGATGTTGTTGTCGACTGGATCAGGAGTTGCCCATCCGCTTTCACCTCCGGCTACGGCGTGCCAGGCACTTCTCGGAATATTGTTACCGCCGGCGACGCGGCTTGGTCCACGATACGAGGGATCATCCTGCTCGTTTCCATAAACGTAGTACGGAATACGGTTATCCACCGTAACGTGATACATCTGCGCAATAGGTAATTGAATGCGATACCACGAACGACCGCGCGTGGTGGAGATTGAAACACCGCCGTCGTTCGCGACCGCAATTCGATTGGCGTTGGTTGGGTCGATCCAGATGTCATGATTATCGCCGCCAGGACTGCTGCCAAACGCACCAGGTTTTATCGTCTCACCGCCGTCGATCGAAACAGCATAACCAGCGGTCAGAAAGTACATTTCGTTTTCGTTGTCGGTTGAGATCGCCATGCGAAAGTAGTAATGGGTGCGCCCTCCCAGAGTGCGGTCATAACTGACCAAGCGCCACGTTTCTCCACCGTTGTCTGAACGCCAGAGTTTTCCTCGATCAGTTTCTTTTCCGTTCAACGGAACGCCGTCGCCGGTTTCGATCATTGCGTACACACGATTTGAATTCGTCGGCGCAACGGCAACAACCACCTTTCCAGTTGTGCGCGTCGGGAGCCCGTTGCCGCTGAGTTTCTTCCACGTAGCGCCCCCGTCTGTAGATTTAAAAAGCCCGCTGCCGGGCCCGCCGCTCTCTCTGCCCCACGTGCGAATCTCAATGGGCCACATTCCGGCAAAAAGAATGTTTGGGTTTTTGGGATCCATTTCGAGGAAAGAAGCGCCGCTGTTCTCGTCGGTGAACAGGACACGGTCCCACGTCTTGCCTCCATTCGTGCTTCGATAAATACCTCGCTCGGGCTGTGGGCCGTAGGCGTGACCCAGCGCCGCTACCATTACGATGTCAGGATTATTCGGATGGACGACGACCCTGCTGATGCGACCCGTTTTTGCCAGTCCCATCAACGTCCATGTTTTTCCCGCGTCAATCGACTTGTAGATACCCTCACCGACAGAAATATGACTTCGTATCCATGGTTCACCGGTTCCCGCCCACACAATATTCGGGTTTGACGGCGCGATCGCGAGTGCCCCAATCGAAGAGACAGGTTGTGAGTCGAAGATCGGTTGCCAGTGCACACCCGCATCAATCGTCTTCCAAATCCCTCCCGAAGCCGCACCCACGTAATAAACATTTGGATCGCGCGGTACGCCCACGACGGAAGTCAATCTGTTGCCAACCGGGCCGATATGACGAAAGCGAAGCGCGCCAAGTACATCATTCGTCGCGTCTTGAGCGCTTACCGACGAGCGCGCGCCGCAAGCAAACAACACAGTGAAGAGCAAAACGATCGATAAGTGGGTTCTTCGCGCCATAGTGATAGTTCTCCTCTAAGCCTGCGAGTACAGGCACAAGGTTGATTTGTGATTGGTTTAAAGACGAGAACCGAAGCCGATTGTTCTTGAAGCGCCGAGATTATTACACAGACGGTTAATGAGGGCTAGATCGTCAGGCTCAGTCTGTTGATAACCTCCGCGAGGTGAAGTCATCAGTGCGACCACGCGGTACGCATAGTACAGAAGATTCAGCCGCAGATTCACGCAGATAAACACAGATTACAATGAATGAAGTATCGGACTTTTCGTTTCATTCTGATCTGTGTTTATCTGCGTGAATCTGCGGCTGAATCTCCTGCACCCAAGCCAACCCTTGGATTTTTGTTGACAAGGCCATGGCGGAGATGCGAAGAATTTGAAGGGACCCTAAAACGCACCATTTCAGGAGGAGCCAATGAGGATCAAGACCACCATCGCTGGCGTCGCAATTCTGCTGCTGACGCAAACAGCTATCGCCCAGTTTGGGCAGGGACGATTGAGCGAGCTAAGTAACCAGCTGGCAACTGAAGCAGCAGACTTCGCCGAATCCATTTATCGCAACCAATCAAACAACTTTCGCGGCAACCGCAGCGACGTCGAAGCAATGATGGCGGCCCAACAGTTCGGCGCTTCAGCACGAATATTCTATCGAATGGTTGTTGATCGTCGTCGTAATCAGGATGTGCGCGACGCGTTTCAACTGCTCCAGGATGTTTCCCGTTCGGTCGAGCGCTACAACATGCAACGAAACAATTGGTCCAACATTCAGCGACTAATGTCTGACATCAGCCGTGAACTGAACGTTGGTAATCGGAACGACAACGACAACCAGTATCCCGATTCCGGCGCACGCAGCGGCCGCATGACGTGGCGTGGACGCGTTGACGACGACGTGCGGATCAGGATTCGCGGCGGCTCTGCCGATGTCGAGACACTCGGTGGGACGCCGTATTACGACGGCCAGCCAAACTTCGAAAACTCACTGCCAAATCGCCGTGTCACTGTGAGGCTGACAGAAAGGCGCGGTCGCGGTGAGATCTTTATCGAGCAACAACCGTCGCGCGACAACGATTTCACTACAGTGATCCGGATCAAGGATACGAAGAGCGGCGCGTCAGATTATTCGTTTAGGTTAGAGTGGTAAGCGCTGAAGAAGAATAGGTCCTATAGGCGTATAGGACCTATTTTTCGACCATAATCTCATCGACAAAGATCCAAGCAGCGCCACCGCTTCCTGGATGCCATGAGGGAATCTTGCCGAAGTTCAACGCGCGGAGACGTATGTAGCGCGCCCTTTGCGGCGAGATTTCTTTGACGAAATCCTTCGTCACTACGCCTCCGTGTTTCTCTGAAACCTCATTCGCGATCGAGAAGGCGGGACTAAACGTCCGTCCATCGACCGAAAGTTCAAATTCTACGCGGCTCGGCATCCAGATCCACGAACCAATATCCTGCAAGAACCCTGCGCCAACCCTGGAGACACTTTGGACCGTGCCGAGGTCCAACACGGCAACGAAATCCTTGCCCTGATAGCCCTGCCACCGTCCACCGCTCCAATTCGGAGTGCCACGAATGCCGTCGATCAGCGCGAAGTCTCCGCCGCCCGTGTATTGCGAGCTGTAGTTTGAGTGCAACGAGATCTTCCAGTCGTGCGGAAGGCGATGGTACTTTGCCGTTACCACTAGGCTGCGCTGCAAATTCGGAGTAATCGCCACGGCTTTCACCGTCGTATCCGCGTCGATAAAAAAAGGCCGCGTAAACTTTGTTGAATTGATACCCGGTTCCGTGCCATCGATCGTGTAGCGAAGATTGACTGGCTCGCTTTCGATCCCCGCTAAGCTGATCTCGAGGCGGCCTCTGAACGTTTGGCCCGCTGCTTTGATCACGGGCGTGGGAACGATCCCAGGACCATCGATACGCGAATTCGGCTCGCTTCGTGGTCCACTTCCCCAAAGCGGATTCGGCCGCGGACCCATCCGAAAAACCAGCTTACCACCAGCCATCAGATCGCCATGCTGAAAATACGACTTGTTATATTGCTTCCCGTTCAGCGTCGCTGATTGAACATAAACGTTGCGCTCCGAAGCATTCACCGCTCGTATAACGAACGACTTCCCGTTTTCCAGATTGAATCTTACCTCCGGAAACAACGGCGACCCGATCACGTAAACTGTCGAGCCCGGAGTAACCGGGTAAAACCCTGCAGCACTCAAGACGTACCACGCTGACATCTGTCCGCAGTCTTCGTTTCCGATCAAACCATCAGGTGTTGGTGCATAGAGATTATCGAGGATCTCTCGGACACGAGCCTGAGTCTTCCATGGTACACCGACATAGTTGTATAGATAGGCCATGTGATGACTTGGTTCGTTTCCATGAGCGTACTGGCCGATTAGACCGGTGATGTCAGCTTGTTCGCGACCTGTCGTTTGACTCTGTGCGGAAAAGAGCGTGTCGAGTTTCTCAGCAAACCTCTGTCTGCCTCCCATCAAATCGATCAAGCCACTGAGATCGTGGGGAACAAAGAAAGTGTATTGCCACGAATTCGCTTCGGTAAAACCAAAATTGACTTCGCGCGGCTCAAATGGTGTTAACCATCCGCCATTCGATCTCGGTCGCATGAATCCAGTCTCGACATCGAAGATGTTTTTGTAAGACTGCGCACGGCGCAGGTAATAACGATAGTCGTCGCTTCGGCCCAACATTCGCGCGACTTCAGCGATACACCAGTCGTCGTAGGCATACTCGAGCGTCTTTGACACTGACTCTCGTTCCTCTTCCATCTCGAGGTAACCGTGATCTTTGTATCCCTGCAGCCCAAAATGATTCTGATCTGCGCTGTGCTTCATTGCTTCAAATGCTTTTTGTAAATCGAACCCGCGGATTCCTTTGGCGGCAGCATCAGCGATGACTGACACGGCGTGATAACCAATCATCGTGTCGGTTTCATTTGCCGCGAGTTCCCAGACGGGCAGGCGTCCGCCCTGATCGTACTGAGTGAGGAATGTCTTGATGAAGTCGGCGGTTCGCTTTTGATCGATGATGGTGTACAGAGGATGCGCTGCGCGAAACGTATCCCAGAGCGAAAAGACTGTGTAGTTTTCGAACCCACGAGCGTGATGGTTTTTGAAATCGCGACCACGATACTGCCCATCGACGTCCATAAATAGATTCGGACCAGTCATCGTGTGATAAAGCGAGGTGTAGAAGTTCTTGAGTTGAGTTTCAGAGCCTCCTGATACTTCAATCTTGCTGAGTTCTGCTTCCCAGAGTCGCGATCCTCCTTGACGAAGCGCGTCAAAATCCCAGCGGTTGATTTCCATCGCGAGATTCCTGCGAGCACCCTCAACGCTTGTCGCAGAGATGCCAACTCTCACAAGAATTGGCGCGCCGGAAGAGGCGTTAA
>DATJKB010000397.1:0-2754 GCA_035491875.1 Pyrinomonadaceae bacterium
AAAGACCCGGCGGGAGTGATGGGCCAGAGTTGATCGCCTGCACTGTCCTGGGTCTGCACCGTCCTGATGGGCACGACGAGGACGGATCCGACCAGAGCCATGATCACCAGAAGCGAAATTAGGGCGGAACGTGTTTGGGGAGTGGCCATGTGGCGCGCGAAGTTTACTACACGTCTGACTTAAGGATGAAGGATGAAAGGCATTGATGATTGTTGATTTTTGATTGTCGATTGGCGTGCGGAAATGGGAATCAGCATCAACAATCCCAATCTACAATCAAAAATCAACAATCATCAATGCACTTAATACAAAGCCCCGGCAGGTAGGTCAATCTGCCGGGGCTTGGCTGTGTCACCGGGAACCTGAGTGGGTGGTCAGGTTGTTGCTGGCAGGAATGCTCACTGAAGCCCTTGTCCTTTCCTCCCATGGAGCCCGCAACAGTGCGCATCTGAGATGAAGATAAGTTGCCGATGCTAAGGCGAAGTTTCAGTGAGATTAAATGTTAATTAACTGGAAGGTCTTTCGAGGTTGTTAAGCAAAGGCACCACCCGCTTCAGTCCCGACCGCTCGGGATGGAGTTTTCAACTTCAGCCAATCGCTACAAAAAGAAGGCTGAATTGAAACTCCACACAGCTTGCCTTTTCGGTGAAAGTTGAGATTCCACCACTAAAGCAGGGGTGTTTCACAACTTCACGCAAAATCTTGAACACAATAACGGAAATTCGAAATGTCGCCCGAAAAAACAACCTCACGCGGGCTCACAGATACTAAGCTTCTAACACATTGAGGCTTCAAGTTACCGGCAGTATCTTTTAAGCGGGTCCGAGTCAATAACGTAAGCGTGTAGTCAATCGTCGGCCCGCGTAGAGTAAGTTGGACCCAACGCGACGGCGTCGCCGTACTGACTTAGAGCCGGGGTTTGAAGCTAAACTCTACCGTCCGGGAAGAATTCTCCACCGAGGTCGGTGTATATTTTGGCGGGCATCAGACAATGAATCAGCTCGTCCGCTTTTTCTTTGGTCATGAGCAGGCCGTTTTTACAAATGGTCGCTTCGGCTTCGGCCTGCGACCCAATGCCCTTCTGTTGATCCTCATCGCGGTCGCTGTCGGCGGTTTCATCTACTACATATATATAAGGAGACGTGTGCGGGTGCCGAAGCGCACTGCCGCTGTTCTCATGGCCCTCCGCGCCACCTTGCTGGTTTTGATCGTCATGCTCTTGATGCGGCCGATCGTCGTTGTTTCGTCGGTAATTCCTCGAAGCAGCTACGTTTCTCTCGTCGTCGATGATTCACTCAGCATGAAGTTGAACGATATGCCCGGTGGTTTGAATCGACTCGATTCAACCAAGCAAGCCTTGTTCTCTGGCGATAATCCTTTTGTTCGACGACTTGAAGAGAAGTTCAAGACAAATCTTTATGGATTCTCCGGGTCGCTAACGCGCCTCAAAGACGCTAACGACCTTTTTGGTGAAGGACGCAGCAGCGATCTCGCCGGCGCATTGAATGAGACGATAAAGCGTTCTTCAGGTATGCCACTTTCGGCGATCGTCATTGCAACTGATGGCGCGACGAACGTTCCCAGCGACCTCGCCGCCACGATTAGAGAACTGAGAGCTCGCGATATTGCAGTGTTCACCATCGGTGTCGGCAATACCTCCAAGGCAGTCGATGCGGAATTGGCGCGCGTGAGTATTCCCCGACGCGTTCTGGTCGGGTCACGACTCAACATCCAGGCGTTTGCCTCGCTTAGTGGCTTTGGCGCAACCAAAGCGCTAATTGGAATTCGTGAAGATGGACGCGCGGTTAAGACTGAAGAGGTCAATCTTCGCGGCAACGACACTCAATCGATCGATTTGGAGATCACTCCAACAAATCCTGGCATTCATCGCTATACAGTTGAGATCACTCCTCTCGACGGTGAAATAACCATTGAAAACAACAAGCAGGATTCACTTGTCGAAGTGATTGAAGGACCGGTCCGTGTTCTACATATAGAGGGTGAGCCGCGTTGGGAGCTAGGCAAGATTCGCGAGTCGCTTCAGTTGAATGAAAAGAATGTGATTCTCATTTCGTTGCAACGAACTGGCGAGAACAAATTCTATCGCCAGGGTATTTCGAATCAAGTAGAACTCGCGACCGGCTTTCCGAAGACAGAAGAAGAATTGTTTTCGTATCAGGGTTTGGTTCTCGGAAGCGTTGAGGCAGGTTTCTTCACGGCGGATCAGTTACGCAGCATCGAGGCTTTTGTCGCTCGACGTGGCGGCGGTCTCCTGGTCACCGGCGGCCGATTGGCTTTTGATGGAGGTCGTTACAAAGGAACTCCGATCGACGATCTCCTTCCTTTGACGTTGCAAGGCCGGAACGTCGATCTCTCAACCAGTTTTGAGCCAGTCTACAAAGCGCTGCTCACAACGGCGGGACAAACGCACCCGATCACGCGCCTGCTTGAGGATCGCGGGGCAAATCAAAAGCTCTGGAGCGAACTGCCACCGATCTCAATCACTGAAGGTCTCACGAATGTGAAGCCAGGCGCGACTGTTTTGCTCGAAGGACGCAAAGCAGGCACGAACGCAACAGTCCCGCTTTTGATCCAACAGCGTTACGGACGTGGGCAAACGTTGGCACTGACGGCCTCAGACACATGGCGCTGGAAGATGCGCATGGATGCGAAGAGCACAGCACATGAAACGTTTTGGCGTCAGACGCTGCGTTACCTTGTGAGTGGAACACCGTTTCAGACTGAAGTTTCAGC
>DATJKB010000398.1:0-16558 GCA_035491875.1 Pyrinomonadaceae bacterium
GTTTTGCATCTATCGCAGTTAATCATTAATTGTTATCGCGGGTTGGTTCGATAATTCCGCCTCAAAAAGGGATAAACCGAAGAATAAAAGGCGAGTTATTCTAACGCGATTTGAACCCAAGACGAAACAGTTAGTGACTCTCTGGTGTCAAAGGTTGGGAACAGACGCCGAAAGTAGCAGGACCATGCAACGAGTGGACTGAGGATGAGCAACCAAAGTGGTGAAATAATAGGCGCGGGTGTTAATGATTTCTCATGTCATTCGTCCATATTGGGGCTACCGTGGATTTAGCGAACTGGATCCCGCCAAATGCCCGTGCAAATTGGTGTTAATTGAAACAGTTTGGTAACTTCTGACGTAGAAGCTACTCGAGCGTACCGGTTTAAGTTTGGCGTTCCCGATTAGAACCACTACCTCGTTTCCAATCAGATTTTAGGCGACAATTGAAGGAATATAAGACATGGCATTAACGCGCAAGAAGAAGATAATAATCGCCGCCGTTGTGGTGGCAGTTTTGGGAATCGTCGTCATCGTAAGCGTTCTGGCGAGCCGGAAGGAAGAACCGGAAGTAACCACTGTTAAGTTAACAGTTCGTCCCGAACTTCGACAAACCGTAACTGCCTCAGGCGAGGTGCGCCCCGTCCGCTACATCAAGCTCACGAGCGAGGTTCAGGGACGAATTGAAGAGATTTATGTGAGCGCCGGTGACCAGGTAACCAAGGGTACGCCACTGGTTCGCATCGATCCAACTCAACTCCAGTCGAACCAGGAAGCCCAATGGGCGATCACGCAGGCGTCGTTGAATGACGTACAAAACGCGCGAAATGCCGTCACCGCAGCTCAGCAGAGTCTGGTTGTGGCGGAATCTGCCGTTGCCGCTGCCCGTCAACAGGTTGTCGCGTTTCAAACCAACGTTGAGCGCGCTGAAGTTGATCTGAAAACAGCGCAGCGGGAACTAAAGCGTTACACCGATCTGATTGAATCTGGCGTTGCCTCGCGGTTCGAATACGATGCCGCTCGCGACAGATTTGAGCAAGCGAAAATCGCTCTCGAAACGGCGAAAGCAAATCTCGAGGCACAGAAGATTGCCGTTAGGGAAGCCAATGAAAGAGCAAACCAACAAAGGATAGCTGTTAAGGAAGCGCAGACGAACATCAGGTCGTCTGAGATGCGCGCGAATCAACATCAGGCGCTATTAAGAGGACAGGTGAGTCAGCGTTCAAAAGCAACGCAGTTGTCACCGTTGAGTGGTGTTATCGCTGACATTCCAAGTCGAGTTGGCGAGTTTGCTGTCGCGGGTTTGTCTACTACATCATTGATGACAATCGCCGACATGTCTCAAATCAACGTCGAAGTTAACGTTGACGAGACGGAAATTAACAACGTCGCACTAGGCCAGGAAGCGAAGGTAAAAGTCGACGCGCTGGGCGACAAAGAAATCAAAGCAGTCGTAACTCAAAAGAATCCGCTTGCGGTGTCGAAGTCTGACGCCACCGGTGGTCTATCGAATCGTGTCAACGTTCAGGAAGCGAAGGAATTCAAAGTAACTCTCGAACTAAAAGAGGTGCCAGAAGATATTCACATAGCGCTGCGACCTGGCATGAGCTCGACGGCAACGATAACCACGAAGACGAAGAACAACGTGATGGCAGTGCCGCTTGAGTCGATAGTTGAAAAACAGCCGACTCCGGCAGGATCACCAGGTGCGCCCGTTGCGGGAAGCGTTCCCTCTGCTTCGCCGGGAGAGAAACCCAAGGCTCAAAAAGGCGTCTATCTTATCGAAGGCAACAAGGTGAGATTCATCGAAGTGACGACTGGTATAACCGGTGAGGCGGATATCGAAATCGAAAGTGGTCTCAAAGCGGATCAGGAAATCGTCAGGGGACCAAGCCGCGTTCTGAAGACACTGAAGGATGGAATGACGGTGAAACGTCAGACGAAGAAACCTGATAACGCGAATTCGAGCGGAGGTAGCTAATGAGTGATGTTACGTTCGCGTCTCCGGTGGAAACCGTCATCAACGCGACACCCTCTGTAAACGGGAAACAACCGACCACGCTCATTGCAATGCGTAACATCTGGAAGACGTACCAGATGGGAGCCGAGTCAGTACACGCGCTGCACGGCGTTTCTTTCGATGTTCACAAAGGCGAGTACATCGCGATCATTGGTCCTTCGGGTTCCGGCAAGTCGACGTTGATGAATTTGATTGGCTGTCTCGACACGCCAAGTCAGGGTGAATACTGGCTTGCCGGTAAGAACGTATCTGAGATGGACGACGACGAACTCGCCCGAATCCGTAATCAGGAAGTTGGGTTCGTCTTTCAAACATTCAACCTCCTGGCACGAGCAACCGCGTTGCACAACGTCGAGTTGCCTTTGATCTACGGTGGTATTGGTGCTTCAAAGCGTCATGAAATGGCCAAACAAGCACTGGCTGCGGTTGATCTTGCTGACCGCGTGACACACCGCCCAAATGAACTATCTGGCGGACAACGACAACGCGTAGCCATCGCCCGCGCGTTGGTGAATCAACCATCAATACTTCTCGCAGACGAACCTACTGGAGCTTTAGACACGCATACCAGTATGGAAATCATGGATTTGTTTGAGCGCCTTCACTCCGAGGGCAATACGATTATTGTCGTAACTCACGAGCACGATATTGCCGCACGAGCCCATCGAGTTATCTCCATTCGTGACGGGTTGATTGAAAAGGACGAAAAGATCCGTTAGGAGCAGACAGTGATGCAGCGAAGTGGCGACGATGGGGCAAAGCCACAACGCGCTACCTTTGCCCGCGCAATCCTTCCAAAGCGTATTAAGTCGTTACCGGTTTTCCGCCTAGTCGCAATCTGGGAAGCGTTCAAGGTTGCGACCTCCAGTCTGCGTACGAACAAACTCCGCACAGCTCTTACGTTGATGGGCATTATCGTCGGCGTTACCGCAGTTATCGCGGTCGTCACCATCATCAAAGGCCTCGATCGGACGGTTGCACAAACTTTCTCGTCGCAGGGTTCTACGGTCTTCACCATCTCAAAAGCTCCGCAGATCATTAAATCGCGGGAAGAGTTTGTAAGAATCAATAAGCGCAAAGACGTAACGCACGAGGATGCGGAAGCAATAACACGACTCTGTAATGCGTGTTGGCGTGTGGGCATTGCGGCGAATGCGATTGAGACTGTCAAACATGCAGATCAAAAGGGCGAGAATGTTCGCATACGTGGAGTCGAGCCGCTAACGATGTTCGACATCGACGGTGTAACGATCGAAGCTGGACGCATCTGGACAGACGGAGAAGGCAGCTCTGGTCATGAAGTGTGCGTTGTTGGACCCGACATCTTGAAGAACCTCTTCGGTGGCGCATCGAGCGACCGAGCACTAGGACAGGAACTCAGAATTGGCGGGCGTCCGTTCACGATTATTGGCGTCCTTGAGCCGCTCGGATCGATTCTTGGCTTCTCTCGCGACAACGTCGTCTACATTCCTTACGGAGCCTACCAAAAGGCTTACGGTGCGAGACGTTCACTTGTCGTCTTTATCCAAGTGCCAGAGGCCGAGCAATTGGAAGCGGCTGAAGACCAGGTCCGAACAGTTATGGTGAACCGGCGTGGCCGCCCAGCAGAAGGCGACGACGCAGGCTTTGCGCTCGAGACCCAGGACGTGTTTCTGAATCTGTACGGTTCGGCAACGTCAAATATTTACATTGTGACGATTGGCGTCGCGGCAGTGTCGCTGATAGTTGGTGGTATTGTGGTGATGAACATCATGCTCGTGTCGGTGACGGAGCGAACAAAAGAGATCGGAATCCGCAAAGCCATTGGCGCGCGAAGAAAAGATATTCTGACTCAGTTTTTGATTGAAGCAGTGACCGTGACGGCGATCGGCGGAGCAATAGGAGTGGCTACCGGTTTTGGTTTGGCCTATGTGATTTCTGCCTTGATTGGATTTCCCTTGCTGATCAGTATTGCCTCTGCCGTATTGGGCGTCGGCGTTTCTTCAGTGGTCGGAATCATCAGTGGACTGTGGCCGGCGTGGCGAGCAGCGAGGCTGGATCCGATTGAAGCATTAAGGGCGGAGTGAAAACATTTTTGATTTTTGATTGATGATTGATGATTGTCGGGATAAATCGGCAATCTACAATCAAAAATCTTCAATCTACAATGAAGAGATGCGACTAGAAGACGTTAAAGAATCGGCTCTGATGGCGCTCGACACTTTGCGCGCCAACAAACTGCGTTCGTCGTTGACGATCCTTGGAGTGAGTGTTGGCGTCATCACCGTGATCTTTATGGTGTCGATCATTCAGGGTCTCAACAAGGCATTTGCCGACCAGGTTGAGTCGTTAGGCTCAAACACGATCTTTATCTCAAAGTTTTCTCCAAGTTTTGGGCGACCACCAGGACCTGAAGAGATCCATCGCAAGGATCTTGGAATGGCCGATGCCGATGCCCTCCGTGAAGCACCCTCGATTGCCGGCGTTTCTCCAATCCACCGAAAGCTCGCGGTGACGATTCGATATCAGGATAAGCAAACAGATACTCCGATCCTTTTGGGGGTCACTCCTTTTTACGAATTCGTTCACACGCAATACGCCGCCAACGGACGTTTTGTGAATGATGTCGACATGCAAGATCGATCGAACGTCGTGATTGTCGGCGTCGATGTAAAACGAGCTTTGTTCCCTTACGAGGATCCGATCGATAAAGATGTCAGAATCGAAGGCAATCCTTATCGGGTGATTGGCGTGATGGAGCCGCTGGGAAACTTCTTCGGACAATCCCGAGACAATTCGATCTTCATTCCAATCACGACATTCGATAAGTACTATGCCGAAGGTCCATTTCCAGAGGTTGTCTTCTTCATGGTAGTGCGGCCGGTCTCCCGGGCATATGTAAAATCGGCGATGGATGAAATCACTGATATCCTGCGTCGTCGACGACGAGTGCCGACGGGAGCACCAGATGATTTCGGAGTTTCGTCTCAGGATTCCTTGCTCGATGTCTACAACCAGCTGACCGGCGCAACCGCACTCGTTCTGACTTCGATCTCTTTTGTCGCACTGATGATTGGCGGTATCGGCGTGATGAATATCATGCTGGTATCAGTCACTGAGAGAACAAAGGAGATAGGAATCCGAAAAGCTGTCGGCGCAACGAAGCTGAACATTCTGTCGCAATTCTTAATTGAGGCCGTTGTCTTGACTGCGATCGGTGGCTTTGCGGGATTGGCGGTCGGAGAACTTGCGAGCCTCTTGATGAACAAATACTCGCCACTTCCGGCATATGTCCCGCTTTGGGCCATCGGCATAGGTGTCGGTATTTCAGCAGCAGTGGGAATAGTGTTTGGCTTGTGGCCGGCATGGAAAGCCGCGCGCCTGGATCCCATTGAAGCGCTGAGATGGGAATAGAATCTCCGGACAGAATGAACAAGACCTACAAGAAAACGTTAATTAGATTTCTTTTCAGTTCCTTGAACTGATGAAGCTCTTCGACAAAAGATGGCCCTGGCTCGCGTTATTGGTATCCTTGTCTGTTCTGGCGATTGGCTACGTGGGCTACCGCGAAGTTGATCGACAACGGAAAGAGATGCTCGAGTCGAAATGGGTTCGTACTTCATCGGCTACCGTTGTTCGCAAGGGTGATGGCCGCGTGTACTATACGATTGATAGCTTTGATAATTTGCCGGAACCTCGTCGTAGTCGAGCTACCGATTCAGAGCAGCGAATGCACGATTCAAACCCTCGCTACGCTTATTCTGTCGATTGGTACGATCGCGTCGAGGCTGGTTCACGAATATATGTGCGCTATCAGTGCTTCAGCGATGGCCAACTGGAGATTGTCGGTGTAGACACAAAGCGGGATTAGGACAACCAAATCCAATAGGCGCTAGAATACGCTGCTATTTCCAAGACCCTGTCAATTCTGTAATCCTGAAATCCTGTCTAAGAACTCGATGAAACTTCAAAACCAATGTGCAATTGTGACCGGCGGTGGTCGTGGTATCGGACGGGAGATCGCGCTCGCCCTTGCACGCGAAGGCGCCCGTGTTCTTCTGGCTTCTCGGGATAAAGAAGCACTGGAATATGTCGCGCACGAAATTCATCACCTGGGCCGCCATGCAATTGTTGTCAGAACTGACGTCTCGGATGAAGCTCAAGTTGTGGCAATGGCTGATGTCGCCCTTCGCGAATTTCAGCGCATCGATATTCTCGTAAACAACGCAGGTGCGGTCGGACCAACAATTCCTCTCGCACAGTTGTCGCGCGAAGAATGGGACTCAGTGCTTGCGGTGAATCTAACCGGCGCGTTTCTTTGTTCACGCGCGGTGATTCCACAAATGATGTCGCAAGGATCTGGAGCCATCATCAATATTGCTTCAATTGCCGGAAGACTTGCTTATGCGTTGCGCAGTCCTTATGCCGTTTCAAAATGGGGAATGCTCGGCCTCTCGCGTACGCTCGCTCAAGAGTTGGGCCCGCACAACATTCGAGTGAATGCGATCTGTCCGGGACCAACAGCCGGCGACCGAATGAATGCGGTGATTGAGCGGCGGGCAAAGGGACTCGGCGTGCCGCGCGAAGAAGTCGAGCGAGACTACCTTGAAGGAACCGCACTCAAACGAATGGTTGATCCCGCGCACGTGGCCTCGGCTGTCGTGTTTCTGGCGTCAAACGAGGGCAGCAGCATCACTGGCGAAGCAATCGATATCACCTGCGGATTTGCACTGTAAGTGCTGAAGCGGCATTTCAAGAATTCCGCAAAGGGCGCAGAGCGAAGAGCAAAGCGCGAATAAAAAAGAGGGGCATTAATTGGACGGTAGCGCGTCCGCTCTTTGCCCTTCGCCCTTCCCTCTTCGCCCTTCCCTCTTCGCCCTTCACCCTTCGCCCTTCGCCCTTCTTCCTTTGCATCTAAAACCATAATCGGTTAGAACCCGTATTACTACTCGTGAAATTTATCGAAACTCTGAAACTGGCGCTGGCCGCCATTTGGGCCCACAAGCTCCGTTCCGCTCTTACGCTCCTCGGCATGATCATCGGCGTGATGGCCGTGGTCGTCGTCTATTCTCTTATCCAGGGCTTCAACACTTACGTCGATGAAAAGATCGCGGGCATCGGCGCGAAGTCGTTCACGGTCCAACGCTTTAACCCGCTCGAAGACTTCAAAGACACCGACACCATTGCTGCCGCGCAAAGACGCAACAAGGAGCTAACTCTCGAAGACTACGATTACTTGAAGCAAAGGGCCGCACTGGTGGGCAAGCTTGGGGCAAAAGCGCGCAGTTCAGCAGCTGAAGTAAAAAGAGGCAACGAAGTTCTTCAGGATGTGTTTGTGTCGGGCGCGACCGCCAACTGTGTTGACATTGAAAACCGCGACGTTGCCGACGGGCGATTCATTGCAGAGATTGAAAATGAGGCGGCGCAACGCGTCGCATATGTCGGAGCTGATGTCGCCAGCAAGCTCTTTCCTTACGGCGGCAGCGCTGTTGGTCAGGAGATTACGATACGGGGAATTCCCTACCGCGTTATTGGAGTTGAAGCGGCGAGAGGAACCGTCTTCGGTATTCCGCAAGATACATTCATCGTCATTCCGTTAAAGACATATTCGATCACGTTCGGCGCGCTTATCCGGCAGCGGTCACTTTATTTTATCGGCACCTCACGAGTTGACGACCAATTCAACGACGCCGTTGATGAGGTTCGCATTCTGATGCGACAGCGTCGCCACCTGAAGACAGGTGAAAAAGACAATTTCGGAATTGTTACTCCTGACGCAATCACAGGTTTGCGCGACCGGTTGTTCGGAACCATTTTTCTGGTTGCGATTCTTGTACCCAGCATTGCGCTGCTGGTCGGCGCCATAGTGATCATGAATATCATGCTCGTGTCAGTGACAGAGCGAACCAAAGAGATCGGCATCAGAAAATCGCTCGGAGCTCGTCAGGTCGATATCTTGAAACAGTTTTTGGTAGAAGCTGTCGCGCTATCAGGAATCGGTGGGGCGATTGGAGTTACGATTGCCTGGATCATCGGACGAGTGCTGACTGCCGTTTTCTTTCCAACATCGTTATCGATCGTAGCCGTCGCGATTGCGGTGGGTGTTTCAGCAGTGGTGGGGATTGCCGCTGGTGTCTTTCCGGCGTGGAAGGCTGCCCGACTCGACCCGATTGAAGCACTCAGAGCTGACTGAAAAGGATTGAATTAGATGCAAATACTTCGAAGCGACATTTACGAAAACCTGAAGATGGCCATCGACACACTGAGGGCCAATAAGCTCCGCTCGTTTCTAACTGTGTTTGGGGTCGTGATTGGCGTCATCACCGTCATGTTGATCGCTTCCATCATCAGCGGCATCGACGTGTCTGTGAAGCGTGAAGTCGAGTCGTTTGGAACTCGCTCGATCTACATCAGCAAATACAATCCAGGCATGCACATCGGTCGAATGTCGCGCGAAGAGCGCATGCGTAAAGAACTGACTTACGACGACGCAATCGCCCTTACCACTCTGCCGACAATTGAACTGTCAGTTCCCTTTCTCGACATAACAAATAACTTTTTTGGTGGCCGACTCACAGTTTCTGGAGGCGGGAAAACCTCAGCTGGTGTCGCCCTTCAGGGAACGCTGCCCGAATTTGAGAAAGCCGGAACACAAGTTATTTCAGAAGGTCGGTTCTTCACTCAAACTGAAAACGACACCAATCAGACTGTGTGTGTGATTGGCTCTAAAGTAGCTGACGACTTCTTCAAGTTTGGTTCCCCGGTGGATCAAACGATAAAGATCGGAGAGCAGGAATTTCGCGTGGTTGGCGTGCTGGAAAAACGTGAGCAGTTTCTGTTCAGCGGGGGCAGCGACGATCAGAACAACGTGATCTACGTTCCATTTAGCGTTGCGGAAAAGTTGAAGCCAAATGCGGACGACATCTACATCCTGGCAGTTGCAAGACCGGGAATGATGGAACTGGCGCAGGACCAGGTGCGCGACACGTTGCGTGTTCGTCGCCAGGTGTCTTTTGCCGCCCCAGACAACTTCGGGATGCAAACCGCAGAGGGTGTGCTCGACAACTTTCGCTCGATCACCGGCGGACTCGCGATCGCAATGGTCGTGATCTCTTCGGTTGGATTGATGGTCGGCGGGATTGGCGTGATGAACATCATGCTGGTTTCAGTAACAGAGCGTACCCGCGAGATTGGAGTGCGAAAAGCTATCGGCGCAAAACGCAGCGACATCATGTGGCAGTTTCTGATTGAAGCAGCGACGTTGACTGGCTTAGGCGGCGTGGTCGGACTCTCGATCGGCTGGTCAGTGACCTTTCTCTTGCGGATTTTCCTTCCCTCTTACGTACCGCTTTGGGCGCCTATTGGTGGCTTCGTAGCCAGTGTGGGAATCGGATTGATCTTCGGACTCTGGCCGGCGTGGAAAGCAGCACGTCTCGATCCGATTGAATCGCTGCGATACGAATGAAACATTGTTGATTGTTGATTGTTGATTTAACCGAATCGGCCAATCTTCAATCAACAATCTACAATCTTCAATGTCCTAGCCGATGAATCCTGGGAATAGCGAGGTGAAAATCGTCACCAGCAGCAACCCGACAACCCACAGTGTGATGGCTACTCCATAACCAGCGGTGGAACTCACGCGCGTGCCACCTTCCCGCAATCCTTTGCCGCGCAGCCACAATCCATATATCGAAAGAACTCCAATGAAGCTCGCCATCACAAAGAGCACTGGATGGGCTGCCGGCGAGAACAGGATTCCAAGATTATCCTGCACTAAATTGTCCTGACCCAGAATTGGATGAAGATCGTCAGGGTCCTTGATGTACAAAATTACAAGACTAAGGAGCTTCTGGATAATCGCAATTGGAAGAAGGGTGTAAAAATAAACTGCGATTGCCTGCCAGTAATTTATTCTTCCGCCGAATGCCAGAATCAGAAGCAAACTGATAGCTGACACTAAAGCCCCCCAAATGAATGTGCCGCTGATCGTATTGAAAGCGGCGCCTACACGCTGAGTCGGATTCTTAAGTTGTTCAAGCTGTTTTGCGCGTATGCCCTCGAGCATTTCAGGTGGTGGCGCGAACGGTGGTCCCATTTCTGACATCTTTTCCACAACATGATTGGTAATCCGTTCGGGCGTGACTCTTCGAACAAAGGCATTTGAATAGATCACGTTCAGCGCCGCGACGATTGCAAACGCGACGACCCAATGCGGATGCACACGCAAGTTACGAAAGACTCGTGTTGGTTCGTAAAAGATCGCGAACACCTTCTGCAATGGGGATAATGGGGCTTCATTAGCATTGGGAACTACAGGCAGCCGAACAAAGCTCAAACCGAAAAGCGCCATCCCGAAAGCGCACAAGGCAACTCCGCTGAAAACCTCGATTGAGATTGTTTTCAGAATGGCTAACACCATAGCTATCAGGCCGAGGACGAATAGACCAATTGCGAATGGCCTTAATCGAGTAGGTCGTGGTCCCGCTTCAGGCGGTGGTTGTGGCGGTGCCGGCGGCGGTTCAAAAGGCTGCTGCTGTTCGAGCGGATCGCTCATTAAATGATCCTCCTACGAGAAGACGGGGAGAAAACCTCCGTCGGAGTAACTGAAGAGCTTCGGATATCGGTTGGTAATACGGTCTGCTGGCCAATGAAGTTTCGATCGGTCATTTTAGATTTGTTATTTGAGATACCACGGACTTCATGTCCCTGGTTCTTCAATTTCATCCTGGCAAACGTGCGCTCTAGAAGAATCTTCGCGCTTCGCGCGCCTCATTCCTATATCGCATCAAGGTAGGTTGAAGCTGATCCTCCACCCACATGAAGTCGGTGGAATCCAATTGATAATGGATAACTGTCAAATCATAACTGACCAATGATTTCTTTTCTTCTCAAGTCTCGTGAGCTGGCTCCACGGGCTGCGCTTCGGACCAACCTGGAACTCGTATACAAGCCACGTAGTGACTATCCCCAACCTCCCGAAGCTCCGGATCTATCTTCGCGCAATCTTCAATCGCGATCGGACAGCGCGTGCGGAAGCGACAACCCGAGGGGGGATTGATCGGCGTTGGCACATCCCCTTGAAGTACGATCCGATTGCGCTTCTGTTTTGGATCAGGAATTGGTATCGCCGATAACAAGGCTTGCGTGTATGGATGCAGCGGCTGTGCGTAAAGATCTGCGGCGCGCGCGATCTCAACAATGCGGCCGAGATACATCACGGCTACGCGTGAAGAGATGTGCTCAACTACGGCGAGCCCATGTGAGATAAACAGATAGGTGAGCTTAAACTCTTCCTGTAACTCCTGAAGCAGGTTCACTACCTGCGCCTGGACCGAAACATCGAGCGCTGAGACAGGCTCGTCAGCAACAATTAACTTCGGATTCAGCGCGAGTGTTCTCGCCACACCGATCCGCTGCCTTTGGCCGCCTGAAAACTCGTGCGGATACCGATTCATGTAATCCGGATCGAGACCGACGCGACTCAACAACCTCGCAACTCTGTCGCGTCTGTCGCTTTTGGAACCCTCTTCATGAATTACGAGCGGTTCACCAACGATGTCAGCGACCTTCATTCTTGGATTCAACGATGCGTAAGGATCCTGGAAGATGATCTGCATCTCGCGGCGGATGGCGCGCAAATCTTTTTTGCCGAGCGACAGCAGATCGACATTCTCGAACATGATGCGCCCGGAAGTTGGCTCGATCAGACGAAGAAGACATCGACCTACAGTGGACTTTCCGCAACCAGATTCGCCAACCAGACCGAGTGTTTCACCGGCAAAGATTTCAAACGACACACCATCAACCGCACGAACTACATCATCACTTCCCTCCACCGGAAAATGTTTGACGAGATCGCGTACGGACACCAACGCGGATAATGGCGGTGCCTGAGGTCGAATCTGATCGGCGATGATGTTTTCTTGGTCCATCTATTCTGGCCGCAGATTTACACAGACAAACGCAGATAAGAACAACTGCTGACTATTCGCCTGATTTAGTTTCAGATCTGTGTCCATCTGTGAGAATCTGCGGCTTATTGATCTACTCTTTCCGAGGCTCGATGATCAGCAGACACCGCAGCTGCCAAATCGTAAAGCACACACCTCACCTTCACGCCTTCATCCAACGCATAGAGAGGAATCGCTTCATCCGTGCAACGCGGCATCCGATGCGGACAACGCGGCGCAAAATGACAGCCCGATGGTAGGTCGGTCGGACGCGGCACGACGCCTTCAATCGTCTCCAACCGTTCTTTCTTCGCCACAAACTCGCTCGTCAACTTTGGTACGGATCGCAATAAGCCTTCGGTGTACGGATGCTTCGGCCGCGCGAATAACTCATCTACTGGCGATTCTTCGACGATCCGGCCTGTGTACATTACTGCCACTCGATCCGCAACTTCCGCAACAACACCGAGATCATGAGTGATCAGCAAGACCGCCAACTCCCGCTGTTTTCTTAGTTCGTCCAGCAGTTCGAGAATCTGCGCTTGAATCGTGACATCCAGTGCGGTCGTTGGTTCGTCCGCAATTAACAACTTCGGATTACAAGCGAGTGCCATTGCAATCATTACGCGCTGACGCATGCCACCTGAAAGCTGATGCGGATAGTCGTCGACGCGTCGAGCAGGATCGGGTATTGCAACCTCGCGCATCGCTTCGATAGTTGCTTCGCGCGCTTGTTTCCTTGAAAGCTTCCGATGAAGACGCAGCGCTTCGGCAATCTGTTCGCCCACCGTAAACACTGGATTCAACGACGTCATCGGATCCTGAAAGATCATGGCGATGTCGTCGCCGCGCATTTGGCGCATTTCTTCCTCGGAAAGTTTTAAGAGATCTTTGTCATCAAAGTTGATGTGTCCGGAGACGATCTTTCCCGGAGGCGCGATAAGACGCATGATTGAAAGAGCTGTGATCGACTTGCCACAACCTGATTCACCAACAAGGCCAAGTAGTTCCCCGCGATCGAGATAGAAACTTACACCGTCGACCGCCTTGACGAGTCCTGCCCGTGTCGGAAAATGGGTTCGCAGATCTTTGACTTCCAGCAGATGGCCCATCGCGCTAATAGAGATTGAAGTTGTATTCCAGTTGAAGGTGTACAGAAACCAATTGACCGTCCTTCATCGCAGGAACGAACCTGATTTGCTTCAAGGCAGCCAAAGCTTTCTCAGTTAAACCAAATGGGAGGCCAGATACGACTTGAACTTCCCGTACAGCACCCGTTGACGCGAATACAGCTTTCAAAACGACGGCTCCCTTGGTACCGGCCTGACGCGCCGACTCTGTGTAAGAGGGCTCCGGCTTAGTCAGAACCACAACCTTTCGGTCAGCATCTTTACCGACGATGACAGGCCCAGACTGACTTTGCGAGTCATCCGGCTGCGCACCGATCCCGTCTTTCACTTCGAGGCCGTCCAAATTCTTGCCGAGAACGACGGAGGAAAAGAATTCTTGCATCCGCGGATCGCCCACAAAAGCACCGAAAGCTTCAAACTGATAGAGATGGTTTTTCGTGCGGAAGAATTGGACCACACCGGGGACGTCGCGCTCACTCAGCGCAATCTGTTTACCCGAGAAACCATTCACGGAAATATCCGTTGCATCTTTCCATTCGCGGAGGCGCGAGCGGCGCGGTTTGATGTACTCAATGAACTCGTCAAGCGACTGGTCCTGCGGATTCTCAAACGCGTGAATTGCGTAGGCGACGCCCGCTCCATACGAACCAAGCACCCGCACAACTCGGTTCAGCCGTGGGTTTAGGTTGGTGAACTTTTGTGTCGTCATCGCAGGCAAGGCCGGCAACGACACTGAGAACTCTTCACCTTTGACCGTATATCTTTGCCATTGCTGAACTGGAGCCGACAACACTAACGGCTGCGTGGGTTGCTGCGCAGCAAACACAGTCGCTGTCAGATAAATCACGCTTGCAACAACCAGGACTCTCATATCTACCTCCTTAACAAGCCAAATCACAGTCCGGCTTTTTTAATTCGCGCCATTTCAGATTCGCCATCCTCCGCTGGATATCGGAGCGACATTGGAATCGTTCCCTTCTCTTTGGCCAACGCCCACACGATACTTTCACCTGCAGGAATGATCTTTGGTAACCTCAAGAATATCGGATCCGCGAACGCCTTCTCTGCATCAACCCATTCCCAGCCTTTGCTCTTGAACATCTCAATGAGATCGTTGAGAAACAACGCGTTCAGTAGGTTGAAATGAGTGAGAATCGTATGCGGCACAGCACGTCCAGCGACACGCTGCGCAAGTGCGTCGTAGTATTGCGCGCGGTCCCACATGTGTTCAAGATAATAATCGCGATAGCGCTTAACGTCGGCCTTTGGATTGCTCTGTAGTCTCTGCACCAATCGTGTTTCGATAATCCAGTCGGAATTATCGATGGTGACGTACCCCATTCGATAGCCTTCACGCTCCAGAAAACTTCGCAGACCATCGCGTTTTTCTACGGTGTCGCCCTCCTTCAGCATTGGAAATCGAAAATACTTCTGAAACCGTGGAAAGCTTTTCAAAACTGACTGGGCACGGAGAATGTCACTCGCGAAAGAGTCGAGAGTTATTTCCGGACTAGCAAAACTACGATGCGAATACGTGTGATTTCCGATTAAATGGCCAGCCGTGTCCCAAGCCGACAACAGCTGCTTGCCTTCGTCTCTTTCAAGCATTCGTCCGACAACAAAAAGCGCCGCTTTTATCTTGTGAGAACCCAGTGTCGATAGAATCGCCGCATTCCGCTCAGCGCCAGTAAGTCTGACGGAGTCCTGCCACGAAAAGTCATCCATCGTAATTGAGATCTGCGTGCGCGACTGATTGGCTATCGAAGGCACTCCCCCAGCACCCAGGGCGAACGCGCTCAATCCCAACACACGTGTGAACTCGCGTCGATTCATCCAGCTACCTTCCTTTCGCATCAACGAACCACTTTCGCAATCGGAACTCCGGGTTTTACATAGTCCCTCAATATTTGATCAAGGCCATTTCATTCACCCCAACCTTTAGGTTGGGGCTGGCTGGCTGAGGAGGAGGAAACCATTTTAATGGTTTTCCTCAGCACATCATTCAAAACTCATAAGCGTGACGATCATCCTTTGGTACTTTGAAACCATTGAAATGGTTTCGCCCGCAACTTCATTCGTTAACCCCCAACCTAAAGGTCGGGGTGAATGAGACGGTTGTGTAATTGCAAAGAATCGGTTCTTCGAGCAAGCCATCACGCACGACCAGCTGAGGCTCGTCGAACGCTTGTTTCACACGGTTGAGGTTTCTTTGTACTCACCCCAGACTTTTCGCAGACGGTAGCTGATCTCGCCGACTGTGGCATACGTCTCAACGCACTCGAGGATTCTTGGAACAAGATTCTCAGACGTAGTTGCAGCTTGCTGCAGTTTCTCAAGCGCGTTCAGGGCGGTTTTGGGATTTCGCTTTTGACGTACTGCGCGGACACGTTCGATCTGTTCCTGCTCTCGCGCAGGATCGATGCGCAGTGTCTGTACAGGCTGCTCCTCCTCAACCTGGAATCGATTCACGCCAACTACAACTGCTTCGTTGCTCTCAATCGCCTTTTGATAACGATACGCTGCCTCCTGAATCTCGCGTTGGACATAACCTTTCTCAATTGCTCGTAACATCCCGCCCAGGCCATCGATCTTTTGCAGATACTCGGCCGCCGCTTCCTCGACTTCGTTTGTGAGTTGTTCGATGGCGTAAGAGCCTGCGAGCGGATCAGCTGTGTCAGCCACACCCGATTCAAACGCGATGACTTGCTGGGTCCGCAGCGCGAGCCTGGCCGCTGCTTCTGTCGGCAAGGCGAGCGCTTCGTCCATTGAATTGGTGTGTAATGACTGAGTGCCACCTAACACCGCGGCGAGTGCCTGAATGGTCGTGCGAATGACGTTCACTTCAGGTTGCTGCGCGGTTAATGATGAGCCTGCGGTTTGCGTGTGAAATCGCAGCATCATAGATCGCGGGTCTTGGGCATTGAACCGCTCGCGCATGATTCTGGCCCATAATCTTCGTGCCGCGCGAAACTTCGCAATCTCTTCCAACAGGTTATTGTGGGCGTTGAAGAAGAATGAAATGCGCGGAGCAAACTCATCGACAGTTAGTCCCGCCGCAATTGCCGCATCGACGTAAGCAATGCCGTCGGCGAGTGTGAACGCAACTTCCTGTACTGCCGTCGAACCGGCTTCGCGAATGTGATATCCGCTGATCGAGATCGTATTCCAGTTCGGCACTTCGTCAGCACAATACGAAAAAACATCAGTCACCAAACGCAAAGAAGGCGCAGGAGGATAGATGTAGGTGCCGCGAGCGATGTATTCCTTGAGAATGTCGTTCTGGAGTGTGCCTCTGAGTTTGTTGAAGGAGATGTTTTGCTTGCGCGCTACAGCAAGATACAACGACAGCAAAATTGCAGCAGTCGCGTTAATCGTCATTGAGGTTGATACTTGATCGAGTGGGATGTCTTCAAATAGACGCTGCATGTCGTCGAGCGAATCGATCGCAACTCCGACCTTTCCAACTTCACCGGCCGCCA
>DATJKB010000399.1:0-3194 GCA_035491875.1 Pyrinomonadaceae bacterium
CGTCCCATTGCCGACTCCGCCAGCAATCGTCTGGTCCGAGCGATGGCCCGGATCCTCGAATGGCAGACCCCGATCAAGGTCTTGCCTGCCGTCGAAAAGTTCTTCAAAGACATTGCGCCGTTGCAGGAAGAACCGTGGCGGACAAGATTTACGAACATCAGAGAGTCATTAAAGGATCCGGCTTTCGCGAAAGATCTGACAAACGAACGCGAATATAATTTTCTAGTGCGCAATACGATATCGCTAACGATGCTGAGTGGCAGCAAGCAAACAAATGTGATTCCGAATGTCGCGACGTGTAACCTCGACGTGCGCCTGTTGCCCGGCGAAGATCCACAGGAGTTTCTTAAGGCCCTGACGGCGGTGGTTGCTGACCCAACTATAACGATCAAGAACGTCAATACCTTCAAACCGCCGAACAGTTCACCAGTAAATACCGAGCTGTTTGAGACGATTGCGCGAGTGACGAAAGTCCATCACCCTGAAGCTCTGGTCACGACAAAGATGTTGAGCGGTTATACTGAAAGCCAGTTGTACAGGCAGCTCGGAATAATCGCTTACGGTTGGACGCCGATCTACACGACGTCGGAAGAGAACGAGGGCGTCCATGGCAACAACGAGCGCATCAGAGTTATCGACGTGCGGCAAGGAACGCGCGAGCTTTATGAAGTCGTGAGCCAGATAGCGCGCTAATCTCCCGCAAGCCCCCACTAATCAAACGTAATAGTTCACGCCCAGGGATGGTGTATGCCTAAAGATCCGCATGAAATGAGCGAAGTTGAGATTCGCTCACGAATAGTTACGCTGGCATTCGGTGGTGATGAGCGACTTTTCATCGCTTTCTATCGCAAGCTTCAGCAGGGGCTTCCGGAGGGCACCGGTATTGTCGTGCGCGGAAGTGTGGTTACAAATAAACGACACGAAGACGGCGCGCCGTTCGATTCTCTCGGGAAGGGAACGAGCGACATCGACGTGACATTGGTTGGCAAAAAGGTGATGGAAGCCTGGAATGAAAGTTCGTTCTACATTCCAGGTCTGCACACGAAACCGCTGTGTGATAAAGATCCAGACGCTGCGCCGAGTTTGAATGAACTGAGAACCGCCGCGCAGAAACTTGTCGGGCGCCCTGTGAATATTCAGGCGACTTCGAGTTTAGTGTTGTACGCACGTGACGTTTTGTTTGGAGAGCCTTACTACGTTGTTGTACCGCCCGGTGACGAGGCGTGACCCTGAGACTGCTGAGCTACAACATAAGATTTGGTGGCGTAGGTCGCGAAGATGCAATCGCAGAAGCGATCAAAGCTGTCGCGCCGGATTTGGTGGTGTTTCAGGAAGCAACTCACCCGCACGTTATCTCGCGGATTGCTTCGATTACAGGTTATCCGTTTTGGGCGGCGAGGGAGCGACACTCGATTGGATACCTGAGCCGGCAGGAGATCGCATATCACGAGTGGCATTATCCCGCCGGTGCGCGTCATTCGTTTCTGGAATTAGTGCCGCTTGCGGGCAAGGAATCGCGAGTTTTTGGTTTGCATTTGAGCGCACGTTTTTCAAAGTGGGATGAACGCCGTCGGGCGCGCGAGATCCGAGCACTGCTGGATGGGATTAAACGTCACCAGGACGGTTTCCATATCTTGGTGGGCGATTACAACACGCTGGCACCCGGGGAGGAACTCGAGTTGGACAAGCTACCTGCATGGCTCCGGGCTTTGATTTGGATTAGTGGACGCAAACTTCAACGCGACACGATTCAAGTGGCTCTTGATGCAGGCTACCTTGATTGTTATCGCATGCTTCACAAGGAAGATAAGGGATATACGTTTCCGACGTGGGATCCGCACGTGCGACTCGATTATGCGTTTGCGCCGAAGGCGTTTGCTGATCGAGTTCTGAAATGTGAAGTTGTTACTGAGCCGGCGGCGATGATGAAAGCCGGGTCGGATCATTTGCCGTTGTTGGTGGAGTTGGCTCTTGATTGAGGGATTTCAAGCAGGGGTTCCGATTCGATCTTGCCACCCACGCTCAGTTTCTCATGTTCGCCACGCTTTAGCCTGGGGTTAACATCAGCTGCCGCCCCAAATCAGCTCCAACGAAACATTCTCACCGACGAAATGAGAAATCGCGTCTTCGTTTTCACTCAACAGGCAGAATTCCCGAGTTGGGCCAAGAGTCATCTGACGCTGCCACAAAGCGACTCGTGGTAAGTGCTCTTTCTCCATTCGCGCGAAGAAGTCTTTGTAAGAGACACCATCGGGTTTGGAAAACCAAACTGCCAAACGCTTCTTAGAGAGGTCGGGAGTTCCTTTTCGCAGGCGATATAGGCCAGCTGTCCCACCGGCCGCCTCCCTGGCAACCACGTTGTGCGGTTGCTCACATACTCCCGTCACAGCGGCTTCGTTAAGTTGGTCCAGCGCCGCAGAATTTTCCAACAGGTACCAATCTTCAAACACCTGACTATTGGTATCTAGCCAGTTCGCACCTTTAATCGAAAAGACAGTGGAGAGATGAAAGCCGGGCGGGGTGTTGGCGCCAAGTGTCCTGTGAAAGGTTCGGAGATTCGTCGCATACGCTGCAGGGTCAACAGCAAACTGCGGCCAGTGCCAAAAAACGTATGCAAGCATCAACGAACCTCACCGGATCTGGTGCTAATCAGTCGCCACGTTGGAGTTCTTTTATCTGTTCCAGCAGTAACCGATCGTGACCTTCTGGTTGGACTTTCAAATACGTCCTGCTGAGGTTTCCTTCCGGATCAATGACGAACGTGGTCCTGTCCCAGTACATCGTCCCTTTATAGTCGCTTTGTCCGACACCTGCCGCGCTCAACAGTTGGTGTTCGGGATCCGCTAACAAGTCGATGGTGAACCCAAACTTGTTGCAGAAGCTCTTGTGTGAAGCCACATCGTCTTCACTGACTCCAACTATCGCGATGTTGGCAGCGTCAAACTCTTCTTTGCTTGCAGTGAATGACTTGCCTTGGATAGTGCAGCCTGGAGTGTCGTCTTTTGGATAAACGTAAACCACCAACCACTTGCCGGCGAAATCATCGAGCGTGACAGTTTCGCCGTCCTGGTTCTTTAATCGGAAGTCTACGAAACGTTTTCCTTGTTCAAGCGCCATGTTTTATTCCTTCTGAAGAGAGATCTAATCACCGTTTTCACGGCGTTGTATCGGCCAGATTCGATTTGTACTTCGTG
>DATJKB010000400.1:0-7036 GCA_035491875.1 Pyrinomonadaceae bacterium
ACCATCGCGTGATTCGTTTGGATGTTCCCAGCGCGTGCGGCTCTTGTTCCAATCTTCAAACGACTTCTCGAGATGAAACTGCACTGTGTAGATCAACTGACCGCCTGAACGCTTCACCATCATCTGGTTGCGGCAGAGATAGGATGTTGCCAGGAGCTTGAATCCTTTCGGTACGCGATCGAGTTGCAGGCCATGATTCTGCCAAACCCGAAGGATGCGTGCCTGCTTCTTCGCCTGGTTCATTCCCGACTCGATTGAATGAACGCGATCAAATATCGGATCGTTCGGATCGGTGATGCGTATGAACCGATACTGATACTCCTGCAGTCTATCCTGTCGTTGCTCGTGCTGCTCCAACTTGTCGAGCGTAATGACGCGCGCGCCAAAACTCAATCCCACGAGTTGGTGGCCACCGCAAATCGCCAGGACGGGTATTCGAGTAGACCGAATGAACTTACTAAAGCTTTCAAGAATCGACTGCTCGTAGTAATCAAAGTCACGGAGTGTTCCACCCAAGACAATAGCGTCAGGCTGGAACTCTGCGGCCGCTGACGCGATCTCAGAAACATGAGCCACCTTAGTTGCCGGTTCCTTAACCAAACGCGAGATGTTGTTGACGATGTTTTCGATCGCCATGTCGGCGATCATGCGCTCCCGTTTCAACTGGCTTTCGACCATGTCGCCGAGTTCATTTCTGGCGACACTGGAAAGATCGTCCTGATCGCGCAAGAGATTATCGACAACCAGCACGCGCGCTTTTTCGATCTGCGGTTCGATCGACTCGTAGCGGCAATAGGTCTGCTGGTTGAAGGGAAAGGGAAGTGGCGAACCAGTGTCGGCTGTGTTTTCTGGGCTATTCGGGATCTCTTGAGTCATGTCCAATCAGAAACGTTTAATCAACGTCAGAAGCTGTTTTCTTAAAACCTCCGCTAGTTGTCGCCTCGCACGCGGTGTGCCGCCTGAAGCTCTTTACGAATATTAGCAAATAAGAGGCGTCTCAACCGAGCGGCAAATTGATCTGTCTGCTTTTGCGCGTACTGATCTACCAAAAGGAACATACGGTACCACGACGATTCAAGCTCATCAGCAAGGTGGGAGATTTTGGTGATGTCGTAGGGAATCGCCACTTCCGCACAACCGGCGCGGGCGAACACCGATAAATAACGAGCCGTAGCGAGGTCCGGACACAGCAGCCGCTGGCGTCCAACCTTCAACTCAATACCAAGTAGCGTGTGCTGGATGGCAATGCGAGCCGTTGGGACCAGTTTCGCGAACTTGTACGGGCGTGTGCGCAAGCGCAGCACACGTTGCGTGTAAATGTGGGGAAGCCACTTGTCTCCCATTTGCTGCTTGATCTGTTCGGCGATGTCTGCGGTGAGCACTTGATCGAATTCACTTCAACGCTTGACCGCGTCTGATAACTGCTGTGTAGAGAACTTCGTTTGGATCCTGGTCTGAAGAGCGTTGATTATTCTTGAAGGAAAAATTCCGAGTAAAAGAACGCCGAGTACTGTTATTACAAGCGCTACTCCCACGCTCGCAGGAATCCGCGGTGCGGTCCATGCGGTGAGACGCTCGCGAAAGAACATGACGATAATCAGTCGCAGGTAATAGTAGGCGGATATGGCGGTGTTTAAAACGCCGACTACAACAAGCATGTAGTAGTGCTGCTCTACTGCTGCTCCAAAGACGAGAATCTTCCCCATGAAGCCCGCGGTGAGTGGCATTCCTAAGAGGCTCAGCAGAAACAGACTGAGCGAAAACGAAAGCACAGGCGATTGAAACCCTATGCCGCTGTAGTCTTCGACAGAAGTTCGTCGATCGCCGCTTCGAGCAATCAATTGGACCACAGCGAAGGCGCCGATATTCATCACCGCATAAGTCAGGAGATAAAACATAACGGCAGTGATGGCTACACCGCGTTGCGCGGGATCGGAAGTGGAGCCGGCAGCGACGAAGCCTACAAGCGCATAGCCGGCATGTGCGATCGACGAATACGCCAGCATTCGCTTCACGTTGTTCTGCGCAATTGCGACTACGTTGCCCAGGGTCATTGTGAGGATGGCCAGGATCACAAGGACGTTGACCCACAATGCATGAACCTGCGCGCCTACGAGCGTGTTCGACGTAGCGACAATGAATGGGAATCCAAAGACAAAAACGCGCATGAAGGCAGCGAAACCAGCTGCCTTTGGACCAGCGGCCATGAACGCAGTCACAGGAGTTGGCGCGCCTTCATAAACGTCCGGCGTCCACACGTGAAATGGAGCGGTAGCGATCTTGAAACCAAACCCAACCAGCATCATTGCCGCGCCTGCAAACAACAAACCCGGGTAAGCGGACTGATTCAAGCGATTGGCAATTTCAGCGATGTTTGTTGTGCCTGCAGCGCTAGGCGAAGACGTTGCGCCATAGGTCAAGGCAATCCCGTAAAGCAAAAACGCAGAAGAAAACGAACCGAGGATGAAATACTTCAACGAGGATTCATTCGAACGCACGTCCGTGCGACGGAACCCCGCGAGTACATACGTGGCAATGGAAAGAATCTCGAGGCCAAGAAAAATAATGACGAGATCGCCACCGGAGGCCATCAGCATCATGCCCACAGTGGCGAATAACAAGAGCGAATGGAATTCTCCTGCGGGTAGGTTTTCGCCCTGGGCCCAAACAATCGAAAGCAACACAGTCAGCGCTGAAACGAAAAGGAAGATCAAGGTGAAGCCGAGTCGTAACTCATCCAACACGATCATTCCGCCGAACGCTTCGGTTGGGCCGCGCCATGAATTCCAAAGCCAGACGGAACTAGCGCCGCCGCCAATTATTCCAATCAGGGAAATGGTTCCCGTTAGCCAACGTTGCTTTTGATTTGCAAACGCGTCGACCAGCATTACAACGACGGCGGCGAGACACACAATTACTTCTGGTGCGATGATCCACCAGTTAACATCAGCCCCGGAAGCCTGTGCGAGAAAGAGATTCATTCTTCAGTTCAGTGATCCTGTTTGGGAGCGGCCGCAGCTTCGATAGAACCACCCGCCGGCGGTATTGCTACCTGTTTGCGAACTGCTTCGACGCTTGCCTGTGACCGATCGAGGAACACGCGCGGGTAAACACCCATCACGAGCATTAAGAGGATTAGGGGCAGCATCAACGCGACTTCACGCGTGTTCAAATCCAACAACTTCGCATTCTCGTCATTTGTAACCGGCCCAAAGACGACACGCTGCAACATCCATAGCATGTAAACTGCAGCCCAGATTACTCCGGTGCCAGCGAGCATAGTTGCGATCCACGGATGCGAAACGGCAGTGGATGTCCACGTTCCGGCGAGTATTAGGAACTCACCGACAAAGCCGTTCAGGAACGGCAAGCCAATCGACGAAAGACTGGCGATAACAAACAGAGTCGAAAACCAGGGCATCGGTGTTGCTAATCCACCGAAGTCGTTTATCAAACGCGTGTGCCGTCGTTCGTAGATAAAGCCGACGAAAAGGAAGAGTGCGCCCGTCGAGACTCCGTGATTGAGCATTTGATACAGCGCGCCTTGCATGCCGAGTTCAGTGAAGGAGAAAAGACCAAGCACCACGAAACCCATGTGACTGACGGAGGAATAGGCAACGAGGCGTTTTACATCGGGCTGCACCATTGCTACGAGCGCGCCATAAATGATTCCAATGATGGCCAGAATTATTATCCAAGGTGCAAACTCTTTTGCCATCTCCGGGAACATTCCAATATTGAATCGCATCAATCCATAGGTGCCCATCTTCAGAAGCACGCCGGCGAGAATGACTGAACCAGCCGTTGGTGCTTCGGTGTGCGCATCCGGCAGCCATGTGTGCAACGGGAACAGCGGTACCTTAATACTGAAGGCAAGGGCAAATGCCAGGAACAGCCAGAAGCCAAGAGGACCAGCCAAGGCTGAGTCGTCCGCCATCGTGGCAACAAGTGTTGTGTAGTCGAACGAGTGATATCTGTAGTAGAGGGCGATGATGGCCACGAGCATCAGCAAACTGCCGACGGCTGTGTAAATAAAAAACTTCACCGCTGAATAAATGCGCCGCTCTCCACCCCAGATGCCGATCAAGAAGAACATCGGCACCAGTGAAGCTTCAAAGAACAGATAGAAGATCAGCAGATCGAGGGAAACAAACACGCCGATCATTGCTGATTCGAGGATCAGCAGGAACAGGTAGTAGGCTAGCAGCCGCTTCTTGATTGCGGTCCAACTCGAAACAATCGCAATCGGCATCAAGAGCGTTGTGAGAATTACAAGCCAAAGACTAATGCCATCCACACCCAGGTGGTATTGTGCTTGTATTGCGCTGATCCAACTAATGTTCTCTTCAAACCTGAACTCCGGCGTCGGGTAAGTTCCAGCTCCTTGAAGGAGCAACAGCGACAACAGGAAAGTGATGAGACTTGTTACCAGGGCAATCCACTTGTAGTGGCCCTCGTTGCCCTTGGCGACAACACCATAGAGCACCGACGCCAGCGCGCCCGCCACAGGAACGAGAATCAGGATAGTTAGCAAATGGCTCATGGTTTCGGAATGCTATAGAAAACAAATAGTCCGATCAGGATTAGTGCACCCATCAGAATGATCGCTGCATAACCGCGTACAAAACCGGCTTGCAGATATCGACCGAGACGTCCGGCTTCAACAACCGCGTCGCCAATTCCGTGCAGAATGCCGTCGATGACTCCTATATCAAAAATCTTCCACAGTCCCTCGCGAGATCCGACCTCGATCGGTCGAATTACAGCTGCGTCGTACACTTCGTCGACGTAGTACTTGTTTTCCAGAATGCTCGGTAGTTGCAACAGCGGGCGTTTGCGGAAGATCCACCAACCTATTCCAATTCCTGCGAGAGCAATTAATACCGACAGCCCGGCCAGCATCCGTTCCTGAGAGATCTCCTCCGCACTGTGTGTCACGTGGCTTGCTCCGGTTAGTGCTGTTTCTGCCTCGGTGGCCCTATGTTCCGTAGTGGCTGGCGCTGAGGCTTCACCTTCGCTGTGCGACTCAGGTGCACCAGCGGGTACGTGAGCGACGACTGGCTCAAGCCTATGCTCGATGTAATTCAGATCCTTTTCGGTAACGATGGAACTGAGAGCATAGGGCACGCCGATGAAACCGCCGATAGTCGACAGCACTGCGAGGACGATCAACGGGACTGTCATGAGCCATGGTGATTCGTGTGGTTCAGGAGCACCGTGATGATCGTGTGCGTGTGAAGTGTCTTCGCTGGAGTCGAGATGTGTGTCACGAAAGCGTTCTTCTCCCCAGAACGTCATCACCATCATCCGCGTCATGTAGATTGCGGTGAGCAAAGCGGTGAGCGCGCCAATACCCCACAGAATCTTGCTAAACGCCGGCGAGGGTAAGCCGAACGATGGCGCACTCCACGCCTTCCAAAGTATTTCGTCTTTTGAAAAGAATCCGGCAAAGAAGGGAATGCCGCAGATCGCGAGCCAACCGGTGACCATGGTCGCGAAGGTGATTGGCATGTACTTCCGAAGTCCTCCCATGCGCCGCATATCCTGCTCATGGTGCATGCCGTGGATAACTGAGCCCGAACCGAGAAACAGTAGTGCTTTGAAGAATGCGTGAGTGATGACGTGAAAGATCGCAGCTATAAATGCGCCGACACCACACGCTAAAAACATGTAACCCAATTGCGAAATGGTCGAATACGCGAGCACCTTCTTGATATCGTTCTGTGCGAGTCCGATCGTGGCGGCAAACAAAGCCGTTGCAGCTCCAATGACGGCGACGATAAACATCGCCGTGGGCGCGTGCGTGAAGATTGCCGAGCAACGAACGATCATGTAGACGCCTGCGGTCACCATTGTGGCCGCATGGATCAATGCGGAGACCGGAGTTGGTCCAGCCATCGCATCAGGTAGCCAAACGTACAACGGTATCTGGGCACTCTTGCCGGCCGCACCGATGAAGAGGAGAACGGCTATTGACGTTACTCCGCCAGCAAAGATCGCGTGCCACGTGAACGCTTCCACCGGTCGAGCGGCAATAACCTGTAAAGCGCTCTCAACGACCGCACCGCCACCGGCATGCGAAAAGAAGCTGACAGAGCCGGTCAGCATAAATGTCAGCAAGATGCCAAGGACGAAGCCCCAATCGCCGACGCGATTTGTAATGAACGCCTTCTTCGCAGCATCACCGGCTTCTTTTCGTTCGAGGTAGTAGCCAATCAGAAGGTATGAACAAAGACCGACCCCTTCCCATCCGACAAACATCAAAACCATGTTGTCGGCGAGAACCAGCGTCAGCATCGCGAACATGAAAAGATTCAGGAACGCGAAGAACCGGTAGAAGCCAGCTTCGCCATGCATGTAGCCAACGGCGAACATGTGGATCAGAAAGCCGACAAATGTGATGAAGAGTGCGTAAGTGCCGCTGAGCCGGTCCATGCCGAGGGCGAAGTCAGCACGAAAGCGTCCGACCTGTAACCAGGTCCAGATATGGTCGACCACGGGGGCGTCGCCGTTAAGGGCCCCGCCGGATTTGAAGGCCAGGTAAAACGAAACGATGGTGGAGACTGCAACGGCGCCGCACGCGACAATGCCGATGAACCGTTCATCACGCACACGCCGACCGATGAGCCAGTTAATGGCTGCACCCGCTAGTGGGGCGAAGATGATTATGCTGAGGAGGTTGTTCTCCATTGATTCTCGGTGACTTGCGTTTTGGTCTTAGGTCTTTGGTCTTCGGCATTTGGCCGGAGCTTGAAATTCCCTAAGGCCCATTACCAAAGGCCCAAGACCAAAGACCTAAGCCCAAAGACCTCACAGCTTCAAAATACTCGCATCATCCACATCAAGCGTCTCCCGGTTGCGGAAGATTGCGATGATGATCCCCAGTCCAACTGCTGCTTCTGCCGCCGCGACCGTCATGACGATAAAAACAAACAACTGTCCAGTTACATCGTGGAAAAAACTCGAAAAAGCAACGAACGTGAGATTCACAGCATTCAACATCAGTTCAACGCACATGAACATCGCAATCACGTTC
>DATJKB010000401.1:0-4703 GCA_035491875.1 Pyrinomonadaceae bacterium
GTCAGCTTGCGGCTTGGCTTAGGCGGCGGGGGAGGCGGTGTCTGAATCTGGAAGGCGTTGAGGTCAATATTGTCCAGCTGAGAGGGATTTTGGCCGGCCGCGGTTGCAGCCGAAGATACAAGCAACACTAAAAAAACGAGAGTTTTGGCCATATTCTTTGGATCCGATACAGAAGCGTTGGAGCAAGCGGGACTGCGAAATGAGGTTTGTCGAAGAACCGGGGCGAACTGCCGCCGGAAAGGACAGGGTCATACTACCACGTGAGTTTAACTATTGCCAACATGGTTGGCCATTCCCGAGGGAAACAAAAAGACGGGGAGACGGGGGGACACGGAAAGCCAGGTTTCCGGGTCGCCCGTCTCCGTGTCTCCCCGTCCCCGTGTCTCCTCGTCTCAGTGTCTCCCCGTCCCCGTGTCTCCCCGTCCCCGTGTCTCCCCGTCCCCGTGTCTCCGCATCTCCCCATCTCCCTCGTCTCCCCGTCTCCCCGGGAGGTCTTGACACCGGTAGTATCATAGGCGCGTTTTACAGAACGTACCTCACGTTCCAACTTTAACCGCGCGCTTCTGTGCGCCTCACAAAAGGAAAAAGAAAATGAAAAAACTCCTTACTCTCACTCTGTCGCTTCTCTGTCTGCTCACCGTTGCATCCAGTGGAGCGATCGCTCAGAACTCAACCTCATCAAGCACGAAATCTGCGACGACGAAAAAACGTGGGCCAGTGTTTCGTGCAACCAAGGACCAGATAAACCAGGCACAAGCTGTCTTGAAGTCGCGTGGCTTTTACAACGGTGAACAAGTCGGCAAGCTTGATGATGCAACTCGCGAAGGTCTTCGAAAGTATCAAACGGCGGAAGGCTTGAAGGTCACGGGGACACTAAACAAACTCACACTCGAGAAGATGAACATTCCACTTACGGAAAAACAGAAGACCATGTGAGGCGGCTTCAGGCCGCCAAACAAAAACGAGCGCACGTTGTGACCCAACGTGCGCTCGCAAGAAACTCGCCGCGATTTTCGCAGATAAACGCAGATCGAATTGAAAACAAGATCGCTCCGCGTTTTCTTAGATCTGTGTTTATCGGCGAGGATCTGCGGCTAAGTTTTTTGGGCTTGCTGAACTAGACGCTCCACAACCTCGTAACTCGCTTGCAGTGCAGCTTCTAATTTCTCTGGCTGCGTGCCGCCACCCTCTGCCATGTCTGGCTTGCCGCCGCCGCGACCACCGACGATTGGAGCGAGCTCTTTGATCACCTGACCAGCTGGAACCTTCTTCGAAAGATCGCCAGACGTGCGGACAATCAAGGAGACTTTTCCTTCGCTGCTACGACCCAGGATCACTACGCCTGATTTGATCCTAGCCAGCAACGTGTCAGATAGCTGCCGCATTCCGGCCGCATCAAGTCCACTTGCTTCACGTGCCAGAACGCGAACGCCGGCGACATCTCTCGATTCATCACCGTTCGGCGATCCAGACACTGCGCCACTCGCAATCTTCAAACGTAGATCATCTGCTTCGCGCCGCGCCTTCTTCAAATCATCCTGGAGCTTCGACACGACACCCAGCACATCGTTCCGCGACGTTCGCAGTCCACTACTGATTTCATCAACAAGAATTTCTGTCTCACGGAACCGTTCGTAAGCATCGAATCCGGTGATTGCCCGGATTCGTCGAACACCCGAGGCGATCGATTCGTCGCTCGTGATCTTGAACAAACCAATATCACCCGTCGCGCGCACGTGCGTGCCGCCACAAAGCTCCTTCGAGAAGATACCTTCGACTCCTTTGATTGAAAGCACGCGAACCTTCTCGCCATACTTCTCGCCAAATAGCGCCATAGCGCCTGACCGCATGGCTTCTTCGATGGCCATCTCGTCCGTTTGCACACGCTCGTTTCTGAGAATGTGGTAGTTGACGAGTCGTTCGATCTCCTCGATCTCGCCTTGCGTCAGCGGTTGATAATGTGTGAAGTCGAACCTTAGATAAGTTGGCGCAACAACCGATCCGGCCTGCTTTACGTGCGTACCCAAAACCTCGCGCAGCGCGGCATGCATCAAATGTGTCGCAGTGTGATTGCGGCGCGTAGCATCTCGCTTATCCGCATCGACGCGTGCAGTCACTACATCGCCAACTTTGAGTTCGCCTCGTTCGATTTTTACTTTGTGAACAATTAAGCCCTGCGCCGGCGAATATGTGTCCTGAACGTTCGCGACTGTGCCGTCGTTCTTCGTCAGTTGGCCCACATCGCCAACCTGTCCTCCGCTCTCCGCGTAGAACGGTGTTTGATCCAGGACAACCTCACCGTCTTCACCCTCTACCAACTTCGTCACATTGTCCTTCTGGATCAGCGCGACTATTCGTGCGTCGTCAGCGTGAGTCGTTTCGTAACCTCTGAATCTCGATCGCTCAAAGCGCGAAACAACATCCTTATAGACTGGATTCGTCTTCGCTTGCCCTTCCCCTTTTTCAGCGGCACCGGCTTGTTGCAGCTGCTGCAACGCCTGGTCGAACGCATCGTTGAACTCGTCTTCATTAACCGTGAAGCCGCGTTCCTCAAGACCAATCCGAATCAAGTCTCTCGGCGTGCCAAAGGTGTCGTACAGCCGTGCGAGTGCTTTGTACTCGGGCATCTGACCTTTGGTTGACGCGAACAATTCATCCATCTTGTTCAAGCCGACACTCAACGTCGAACCGAAACGCTCTTCTTCCAACCGCACCATCTTCTCAATGAACTCGCGATGCTCATCGAGTTCCGGAAACGCGTCTTTCATCAAATCGACAACGAAGTTCGTTACCTGATTGAAAAACGCGCCTTGAAGGTTAAGAGTGTGATGACCCTGGTAGATCGCGCGCCGCATGATCTTTCGCAGCACGTAGTTGCGCCCTTCGTTGCCGGGCAGAATTCCGTCGGCAATCGCGAATGCCGCCGCACGCGCATGGTCCGCAATGACGCGCATTGCGAAACCTTCCTGCGTTTCCGGTTCGTAATTGCGATCGGCGAGACGTGCCGTGGCGTTAATGATGGGCCGGATCAGATCGGTGTCATAATTCGACTTTACGCCTTGCAGTACTACAGCCAGTCGTTCGAGTCCGGCGCCCGTGTCGACTGAGGGCTTGGGCAGAGGCGTTTGAACTATCTCACCTGCTTCATTCTTGCTGCGCTCATACTGCATGAAGACGAGGTTCCAGATCTCCATCGTGTCGTCGCCTGGACCGTTAACCAGCTCGGCCCGGTTCTTCGACGGATCATCCGGATCCTCACCCATGTAGTAATGAATTTCGCTGCATGGACCACACGGACCGGTGTCGCCCATCTGCCAGAAGTTGTCTTTCTCTCCAAACCGCAGAATACGATCTTTTGGCGCTCCGACCTCTTCCCAGTAACGCGCAGCGTCGTCATCATCGAGATACACACTGAACCAGAGACGATTCAGCGGAAGCTTATAGACGTTGAGCAGCAAGTCCCAGGCTAACTCAATTGCCTCGCGCTTGAAGTAATCTCCGAAAGAGAAATTACCGAGCATCTCAAAGAAAGTATGGTGCCGGGCAGTTTTACCAACCTCATCGAGATCGTTGTGCTTACCACCGGCGCGAATACACTTTTGGGACGAGCCTGCTCTTACATACTCACGCTTCTCAGCCCCAAGGAAGACGTCTTTGAACTGATTCATGCCTGCATTAGTGAAAAGCAGAGTCGGATCGTTGGCAGGCAGCAACGGCGATGAGCGGACGCGCGTATGCCCGTGCTCCTCGAAATACTTCAGAAATGCCTCTCTTATTTCATTCCCAGTCATCATTGATTCGAGTTTAGCACGCCACCAAGTAGCCGAGAAATTGGCGTCTCTGCAAATGAAATGGGCCGCAGATTGACACAGATAAACACAAATCAGAAAGCGGCAGTCCCGCAAACACTACGGCCCATGCCTGTCTTAATCCGCTTTATCCGCGAAAATCTGCGGCCGCCAAAATGTTTTGTCTAAGTGTCGGCGTCGTCTGAAAGCAGCCCACGAATCTTGTCGCTCACCAATTCGTATTCAAAACCCAGCCGCAGCAGATGATCAAAGAGACTCTTTGCTTCCACGCGACTGGAGGGACGGCCACGGATTCTTAAGCGCTTCTCAATCGCGCGTTCAATCAAATCCTCTTCAGATGTTTCGGTATACACCAGCTCAAGCGCATCTTCGGCTACCTGCTTGTCCACTTTCTTGAACTTCAGGTCCTGCGCCAGACGTCTTCGCCCCACGGGCCTTTGCTTAACTTTCAGCGACGCATAACTAAAAGCGAATTTCTCATCATCGAGATAGCCATACTCGCGTAATCGCTCGACGACCTCATCAACCGTCGACTTGCTCGTGCCGCGACCTTGAAGCAGCCGTTCGCGCAACTCCGAAACGGATCTAGGTTTCGCTGCTAACAACTTCACCGCGCGCTCGAAGGTGCGCTTCCGCATCTCCTCTGGCGTAAGTTTCAGCTGCTTTTTTGAGGCCGTTGCGCGCCGCATAGACGGAAGTATTCTTACCGAATCGCCGAACGAAGCAAAGCGCTGCCGTATCTTGAGAATTCCACAATCGCCATCCAGCAATGCGACCTCTACAATACGGCCATGGACGGCGTTCTGATCATTGATAAATCTCCCGACATGACCTCTCATGACGTTGTTGCGCGCGTGCGGCACATTCTGCACGAACGACGCATTGGCCATTCAG
>DATJKB010000402.1:0-5828 GCA_035491875.1 Pyrinomonadaceae bacterium
AGCTTCGCGCGGAGAAGCTGCGTGAAAGGTAAAAGGGGAAGTGAAGACCTTTCGAGTTCTTTTAGGCGTCGGCGAACCAGGAAGAGTCGAGGACTCGCTGGATCCACGGTTAGTAAAAGGAATTCGCCCTTGAGTCCGAAATCAATAGCGATGGATAAGGGGCCGAGTTGAAAGATTTTTCCGAGAAACCTGCCGATCAACTTATCGCGCAGCTCGGCGACTATCTTTTCTATCAGCAGATCGTGCATCTCTGTCAGCGTAACAGAGGAGTTCGTAATACTGAAAAACTCAGACAGTCGGTTGACATTGCCGATTCGCTAAAACTCATCTGCGTGGGTAACAGTCAGTACCACCTCGCGGTAGCGGGTGGGTGCGAAGCCTAGATCCAGCCGCAGATTGGCGCAGATAAACACAGACTAAGAATAATAAGTTACTCCTCATAGCTTATTGATTTGATCTGTGCATATCTGTGTGAATCTGCGGCTGGATCTTGGTACTGACTGTTACCCACGCAGAATGTTAGACCTTGATCACTGCGGTACGCGTGAGGCGGTCGTGCATTGTTTCGCCCTCCCGGCTAATCAATGCGTAGAGGATGCCCAGCCCGGCCATCGTCAACGAGATTAGATAGAAGAAAGCGCGTCCTGCTGATTGACCGCCAGTTGGAATTAGTCCGGTGCGAATGTCGATAACTCGCATAGAGAACAGGCGCATGGCCCAGGTTCGTCCGGTCATGGCAATTGAGAGGGTGAAATACAAAAACGTAAACACAACGGCAGCGCCAATCAGAATAGCTAGCGGACGGATCTCTGTCAGGTCCACGCCTTTCCAATACAACGCCAGGCCAATCGGCGAGGCGATGAGCGCGCACGTAAGTAGATCAAACAATCCGCACATCAGACGACGAAACGCGGAAGCGCGGTTACTGGCAACTTCATCTACTCGGAGAGTGCGCGCAATCGAATCGAGATAATTGAGCGCCGGATCATTCGGGTCATCGACAATCAAACGCTTCGGTGTGCGCGGGGCATCGACCTTAGCTTCAGTAGTCTCAACCGGCGGAACGACGACGAGGCTGTGTGTCTTCTCAGGCTTTGTCTCTACTGGTTCGATTTCGCTCGTCGATGGTGAAGCGAGTGTTAACTGAGGCGCGACTGAAGGAGCAGTTTCATTGATGTCGGGCACTGCTTCATGAACCTCCAGAGAAGGTGCGTAAGCAATCGCTGTTGCAGCTTTCCCACGGCCGTGGTGAAAGCCTTCCGGTGGAGCTAATTGATTCGCACGTTCAATTCGCTTTAAAGCTGCGGCAACTAACGGATTGATTGCCGGAGCCTCCGTCTGTGGCAACAATTCCAACTGGGGTGTACAAGAAACTGCTTCAGCTTGCTGACGTTCAGCTTCGGCTGCCTCGCGCGCGGCCTCTCGTGCTCTACGTTCCTGAACTTCGCGAACGCGAACGCTTAATTCCTTACGCCATTCCGGAACCGAAGATCTCGAAACGCCTGGAAACTCTATTAAAGTCGATTTATGTATGGGTTGGGATACGTCCGATTGATTGTGAGAAGCGACGAGCTCCGAGGCGTGACCGCATTCGATGCACAATTCCGAGTTGTTGTTTGTCGCACCGCACGAGGGACACTGCATTAGAACTGCCTCCGGGGAACGTTCGGACGGAGGCATAACAGCGTAGCGCGCCCCCTCCGCCGCTTCGCAATCGGGACGCATCCTATCAGGAAAAACTTTAACTGGTCAATTAGAAAATAAAGCAGGCGTTGAAGTTGTCGTATTCAGCTCGGTTGGATTTCTTGTTGGTCGACAAAGCTATCTGACCGGTGTGCACTAAACGCGGACGATCGTTTTGCGCAAACGTTTGCGGAGATCTAAAGAGGAGTGCGCCCAGCGAAGCCAGCGTCGAGATCGTGCCACCACTCGACCTCGTCGCCTTCGCCCATTTGCCAACAAAGAAGAACCATTCGTCCATCGCGCAGTGAGGGAAAGTCGACCAAGCCGCGTTCGAAGTCCTTGAGCTGAACGCCTAACGCCTCGAGATCCGCGAGCGCAAGAGTCAATTGCGTTAGCACAGCGGCGTAATGCACGCCCTGATCGATTCCGCCGCCTCCATGCTCAGCCGCCTCGGCTGCTTTCTTCGCACCATCGCGGTAGCGTGAAACCGCTTTGTGTGATCGCTGGATGCGGCTGACGATTTTTTTAACGCTCGGGAGTAACGCGTTAGCTTCGTCGACCGTGAATAGTTTGATTTCTGGTTCGTCTGACGCCATCAGTGGTCGTCCGTGATTCTGATGAATTCGGTTGCAGCGTCAAATTCAGCCGCTTCCTCTTCGATCTCAGCCTGAATGACAACACGCATCGCTGCTTCGAAACCATTAGGTGATTCGGTTTGAAGCGACTCAGGGAGATAGTGGCTGGGGTCGTGCAAGTCGCGTTCGTCGTAGCGCTGACCATGTGAGATCTCTTTTCGAACCTTGTCTGCCATTTCCCCCAGATCAATGAAGTAATCGGCCACGTCGATCAACTTCGGCGCGGTGTTTGATCTAAATCCAGCGACTTCTACGCGGCACCCTTTGTACGCAACGGCATTAACAGCGTAGACAAAGTCTTCATCGCCGGAGACAAGCACGGCAGTGTCATAACGGCCGGCTAGCGACAGCATATCGACAGCAATCTCCACGTCGAGATTCGCTTTTCGACTGCCGTCGTAAAACGTCTTGAGCTCCTTCTGCACTACGCGGAAACCGTTGCGTCGCATCCATAGCAAGAATCCCTGTTGACGTTCAGCGCCGATATCGACGCCCGTGTAGAAGAATGCGCGAAGCAGGCGTCCGTCGCCGAGCAACACGCGCAGGAGTTTGTTGTAATCGATGTCGAGATTATGGAAACGGGCGGCGTGAAAAAGATTATTACCGTCGATAAATACTGCGACGCGTCCGCGATGGCCGAGTTGCCAGGACGTATTGTTCGTGGGTTCAAAGTTGTTCATGACTGGTGCGCTTGATCTCCCCCTTTGTTCGTTGCCTTAGAATGCTGATTTGTTCTTTTGAGGTCAAGCGGGGGCGTGTGACGTGTTTTAGGGAACTGCCGCTAGAAATTAGCTCATCGTATTGGACACGGCGATTACTTCGCCTGACATGGCGTCGAGATATATTCTCTTCACGATACTGTTTGGAGTGTCGATTTCCCACGCAAGGTGCAGTTCGAGCTGGGACTGCGTTCGGGAGCGTAACGCGTAGACTACGAGTTGTTTTGCCTCAGCCGCTTCATTCGCACCCAGCGAAAACGTTCGTTGTTGACCGGTTGCGTCCGTAACACTCAAAGGCTTGCTCTTGATCTGTTTGACTGCATCTTCAGGTGTAATGGTCGGGGTTAGATTTGAAATTGCTGCTTGCAACCTGTCTGTGTTTCGTAAGCAGTTGCTCGACAGCTCGATAACCTGACGATTGTTTTTGTTGAAACGAATTCCGAGCTTGCCATAGTCGCCACGCAAAGCGTATCTAAACGGGCGTTGTTCATAACGTGCGAGCTGCACGTTTGCTGATTCATCCCTGTGCTCGACCAATGAAAGTTGAGTTGGGTCTGCTCCGATCAATGAACGCCACTCATCAATGAAGCGACGCAGCGACTCGCGAATCTCCTCTTCAGTTTGAGTTTCAGCACCAACCTTCGGCAAAAAGATTGGTGTGCTGTGATCCTCCGGTAAAGCCTTCACTGTCGCTGTCAGCGGATCAAGCACAACGTCAGATGTAGTCGGAAGGGCATAGCGTTGAGCGAGTTGTCGCCACGCTAATCGAGCGTCTTCCTGGTTGTTTGTTTCTTCGAGTGCTACAACTGGATATGGTGGCGCATTCGATCGTGGTCCATTTGGATCGGGCGGTTGAAGCGTGGAGCAAGCTGCGGCTGACAAGGACATGAGGAGCGATATCAAACACAATCGACCTGCTTTGTTTAGTGTCTTCCGTCGCATTAGCTGCATTATCTAACCAGTGATGTTTGAACCCGTCGTATAATCCAAACGTTTGGAGGCGATGTTGCCTAAAGATAACGAAAACATCCTGCTCTCGCTCGATGGGCCAATCACTCCATCGCAACCGGAAGCCTTCGCCCCGGAGGAAATGGTTCGTTGCGACGCGTGCTTGCGTGCTAATCCACCAACGAAAGCTGCATGTTTCTACTGCGGCGCTCCATTACCGGTGACGGGGACCTCTGCACGGTTGCGTCAACCTTCGCTGATGTCGCCAGGCAAATCCGAGCCGGGTTATAACACCATCTTAATCGCTTATGATCAAACGGGAAACAGCATTCAAGAGACTGCCGAGTTACTAAAGTTATCTACAGAAGCTATTGAGAAACTGCTTGCGACGGCGCACTCATTACCAGTTGCCCGCACTCGGACCTTTGAAGAGTCGCAATTGTTAGCAGACCGACTGCGTGATCTTGGTATGCAAACCGAAACAATCTCTGACGAGCAGCTTGGTGTTTTAGAAGGTAACATTATTCGTATCCGGTCCATTGTGTTTGATGACGACAAGATATCGGTCCGACCGTCCGGGCCGGGCGAGCCACTGGAGATCAACTACTCGGATCTGCTTTTGATGGTGCAAGCGCGGCTGTCGACGAAGACGACTACCATTAAAGAACGGAAATCCAGAAGGTCAGAAAACGAGATCTTAGAGGCGAGCGAGTTCTACTCAGACGAGTCTGTAATCGATCTCTACTGTTCATCGCGCGAAGAATCCTTTCGCATCGCAGCCAACAGTTTCGACTTTTCATGTTTGGGAGAGCAGAAAGCGCTCGTTGTAAACCTGAACTTGACCAAGCTCATCCAGGTGCTTCAAGCGCAGGCACCGCAAATGACGATCGATAATGTCTATACCGGTGTTCGGCAGTTGCTCGATCTGGTTTGGGGTGCAGAGAAATCGACGAAGTCAGATGGTTGGCGTCGTGATTCGCCCGGTCGTCTCACCGTGGGTGAAACAACGACCCTCAGCAACGAGAGTCAATTCATGCGTTACTCTCGCTTGCGGTACACGCTTCTACGACAACAGTGATCCATGCGAATGCGGAATTCACACCAACGGCGAAATCAAACGACTGACCCACGTGCCAGTGACGAAAGCAATCGAGGCGGCAACACGAACCTGGTTTACGGGGTTAACGCTGTGGAAGAGGCACTCCGCGCAGGGCGACGCCAGGTTGAGTCGATAACCATTCTTGAGAGTGCGCGGCCCGATCGTTTGAAACGGTTATTGGATCTTGCCCGCGAGAATGATGTTCCGATTCATCGTGTTCCAAGATTGAATCTTGATCGAGATTTGGTTGATGCAAGGCACCAGGGAGTGGTCGCCAGGATCGCGGCGGCGCATTACGCAAATCCCGACGATCTGATTGATTCCCTTGCCGCAAAGATTGGAACAGAGGATCCGCCGTTGGCTGTCGGCTTAGACAGTATTGAAGATCCTCGGAATATGGGCTCAATTCTACGCACAGCTGAGTGCGCCGGTGTACATGGAGTCTTCATTCCGGAACGTCGCGCCACCGGGCTAACGGATGTCGTGGCCAAGGTCGCGGCGGGCGCGCTGGAATACGTGCCGGTCGCTCGCGTCACGAACCTCGTTCGATTGATAGAGGCGTTGAAAGAACGTAACATCTGGGTCGTTGGCGCAACCGGAAACGCCGCTCAGGCGTATACAGACTGGGATTGGAACCTTCCGGTCGCGGTTTTTCTTGGTAACGAAGGGCGTGGTCTTCATCGACTGGTAAGCGAGCGGTGCGACGCCCTGGTTAGAATTCCGGTGAATGGACAGATCGAATCG
>DATJKB010000403.1:0-8070 GCA_035491875.1 Pyrinomonadaceae bacterium
CAACCAATGATTGCCACCGGCCATACCGGCAATAAACAGTATGACCCCCGCGCAGAGCGATCCATTGACGCTCCAGAAAATGAATCGCTGCCAGCTGCGCGAGGGTTCTCTGAAGCCATAAGCGTGCGGTAGCAGTCGCAGAGAGACGCCGAGAATCATCACTACGGCTATGCCGAGTAACTGCACATCACGATACGGAATATTGAAGGTGGCGAGATTGAAAAGAAGTTGTTGGCGGTCGCCCGGCAGCTCAAACAGTTTGAAGATAATAGGATTGGCAATCGCAGCTAACACGAACCAAAAGATCGCTGCGTAAACAAAACGATCGTAGTTCTCCGGCTTCTTTGCAAGCCGCGCTGTCACAACGATCACCGTCCCAAAAATGATCACGGAAACAAGTTGGATCGTAGCTGCCACAATCTCGACAAACAGAGATGGCGGCGACCACATGTGCGCAACTGTTTGTAAGACGATGCCCGCAACCATCAAAGGCAAAGCTGAAATTGCTAGTCGTGGTCGCCAAAGGCTCGTGTGTTTGAATCGTGGGAAGGCTTGATAAGCGAAGCCCATGATGAAGAAGCCGACAAACCCAAAAACCATCGCGTGTCCATGCGCCAGCACCCATGAATAGCTGACGGCTGAAAAGTTTTGTTTCAGGCCGATCGTAAAAAGATTGATTGCTCCCCACACGCAACCGAGTGTCAGCACTGTGACTAGACCCGCAATAAAGAATGGACGGTAGATCGTGTCGGCTAAGGAGGACACGAATTCCACCTTTTGTGGTTGCGATTTCGCTGCCGCCTGGTTCAGTTCGCGCAACAAGACTTCTTCATCGACGCCATGTAACCGCGCAAACCACGCAACCTGCTCCAGCGGACCATTTGGGCCCCCACATCCCTTCAGCCCGTAACGATCGAAGACCGCACGCGTTGTTGGATATTGCCCTATGACCTCGGGAAGAAACGCCTCCCCGGTGATGCTCTCTTTTTTATTCTGCGTCTTCACGAAACTCAACTCTCCATCGCAGTGGCCTTTGGGAACAATAAGTTGTTTTCAAGATGAATGTGCTGATGCAGATCTTTTTCTAAACCTTCCAACGTTTGAAATAGCGCTTGATAACTCATACACGCATCTGCCGGGACTTCGTAGTCCTTCGTCGCGATGCGCAGGTCACGCAGAAGATCGCCGACGGTGTCGTGTTCCATCATCATCATGCGAATCGGATTTTTAACTGTACCGAACGGCGGAAAAGGAATTGGTCGACCTTGTAAGCGTGCCTTTTCCATTGTCACGATGTAGGGGAAAAGGACCTGTTCTTCCTTGAACATGTGTGGCTTCAAGTCTGTACAAAGCAGATGCACGAGTTCGCCCACACGAATTAGTTCACGATGGTTTTCGCCGTGTGCATTGATAACCTTGTCCGTAAGAGCTTCAAGCCGGATCATTTCTGTTTTCGTGAAATCGTGATGCGTCTCAACAATGTGATCGATCAATCCTGACAGCGTGAGTTTCTGAAAATCGATTCCGTTCGTAGGAGCTTTCGACTGGCCGACTTTCGCCAGCAGTTCCATCACCTGGTTTATCTCCAGACCAGCTGACGCGCACGCTTCGGTTAGCGGCCGGTGACCGCCGCAGCAGTAGTCAATCTTTAATTGTTCAAAAAGTCTCTTGGATTCAGGTAAGTCGAGAGCGACTTCTCGCACTGTCGTCGTTGGGTTAATCATTCCGTTCTCCGTGTAAGTAAAATCGTGTGCTGCAGACACTCCTTCAGCGTTTTAGACGGAGCAAGCGATGTGCCTTCGTAATATCAAGGGATTTCATATGCTTGGTGAGGATTGCGCTGGGTATTTTCTCTTACCAGCGGGGATAAATCCGCAGCTCTAAACCCTTTGGACAGGACTTCAGGATTACAAGATTTAAACCCAAACTCAGCAGCAAAGCTGGGACAGCACGGCTTGCAAAACCCCTCCGCCCGGGTCTGTTGAGTGCTATCATGACAAACTTGGCGGGGTGGCTACACCGGCCATGAACCACGAGCTTGCCCCTGATTAGCATATTTCCATTGAGAGAGAGAGCACATGAACCACCTAAAACGCACCCGAGCAACCATTTGTCTGGCCACATTAACCGCGCTTGCGCTTGGCACCGTTAATTTGGCGGGAGCGCAAACCAAGAGGCGGCCGCGGCCGGTCTACTATTCCGTTGCCGCAAACACGGTAATGCGCGCCAGAATTGATACCGAATTGAATTCGCAGAAGGCGCATGTCGGCGACACCTTCTCTAGTACGCTGGTCGATCCCGTGTACTCGAAAAACGGGGTAATGCTTGCTCCTCAAGGAAGCAAGGTCATGGGTCGTGTCACGAGTGTTCAGCGCGCAGGGAAAAATGGGGAACCGGCAACGATGGATGTTCAGTTTGTTTCGATCCGCTTACCCAATGGCGTACACACTGCCATTAACGGATCGTTGGCTGATTTGTCGACTTCAAATGCGACCAGCGACAACGAAGGAACTGTCAGCGCGAAAAGAACCAGTCATCGCAAAGTGAAATTTATCGGCGGCGGTGCAGCAGGCGGTGCTGTGATCGGCGCAATTGCTGGCGGCGGTAAAGGAGCTCTGATCGGTGCCGGAGTTGGCGCCGTAGCAGGACTAATAGGCGGGCGGGTCAAAAAAGGTCATGAAGTTAAGGTGACATCAGGCACTGAGTTCGGCGTGATCCTTAACCGGGCCTTCTCGCTGCGGGCTTACAAAGCGACTTAAGTCAAGCACCAAAGCTGAGCGGCGATCCAAGCGGCCCCCGCATGGGAATGGATCGCCGCATCAGCATGCGTCGAGTGGTGGAGCTTCAACCCTCTGCCCCACTCACACTCGACTCAACAATTCTGGTTTTCGGGGGATAAACTCAGCGGCAAAGCATGGGAGGCGCCGTGAGTTTTCCACGTGCTGAGGTTGAAATCCTTCGACATACCGCACTTCACACAAACCCTGTAACTCTTGCCGTTTCGCGTAAACGGCCGCGAGAGATCGTGTTGCCAGCAACCCAATAATCTGTTCACGAGACGTTGCGTCGCCTGGTTAAGCGCCCTACTGCGTTGCGCATAGTCATCATTCATTCGCTGGTTCAATACTGCTACGCTTTGCATTTCAACCTCCTGTTGCTTCCTTTCAATGCTTACTGCCCATGCCAGCCTTCTTCGCGATGCTCATCGGTCATTGAGGAATCGAGCTCTGTCCTTTTGAAGGCACAAACGTGATGAGCTTCGAGGCGGCTTTCTTAACATCGAACTTTGTCGTGTCGAAGTTAGTTAGAACGATGGTTGGTGTCGACCTGGTCTCTAGCGAAACCGGCTCAGTCACTGCTTGCATGAATTTCGTCGCTGAAAACGCTGGCTGCCACTGGCTACCCTTGGCGTCGGCAACCACTGCTGACTCCGAGCGATAGCTGTCGCTTCGCCGAGCCTTCTTAACCGCAGCGATGTCATCATTTGAGTTCAAACTCACGGCTGCTGCCTGCTCCGTGCGAGCTGCAACCGCTTCCGTCTGCGCGAAACAAGGGATTGCCGCGATAAAGAGCGCGATGACTGTGAATGAAAGTTTGGAAATTGTTTTCTGCGTTGACATGGTTTTTAGCTCCTTCTTGTGATTGCTGACGGAATGGAGAGTACCAAGCTCAACAGGACTTGAAAATTGTACGTTGGTTCTGACGGGTTGTACTTTGGTGCAGTTCCCGATCTAGCCGCAGATGAACACAGATAACGCTGATTCGAAGGAGCGGAAATAGCATGAGGCTTTGCTTTGCTTGATCTGCGTCATCCGCGTTAATCTGCGGCTAAAGCTGGTGTTTAGCTAAGCGTCAGACAAGCGACTGAGCGAACCGCCGCAAGTAGTGGTTCAAGGCTGAATGGTTTCCGAAAAAAGCCTGCCGCCCCGGCTTTAAGTACGCGCCGCCGAGTAGCTTCGTCGCATTCCCCGGAGATGAAGATGACTGGAATTTCTGCTTCCGACTCGATGAGGTTCTTTTGGAGACTGACGCCACTCATTCCTGGCAAATCGACGTCTAGGATCAAACACGCGTAGTCGGCTCCGCCCGCATCCAAAAACTCCTCCGCGGAGCCAAACGATTGAACATCAAGGCCTTCGATAGACAACGCTCGCCGCAACATACGCACTATGGAGCGGTCGTCATCTACGACGGCAATCAAAGGATTTGTTCGCGCCACCCTGTGTCCTCACAATCTTCAAGTCGTTGCGCCCCCCGCAACAACCGTTTCGAATTGTGTAGGAGCTTAGCAGTTCAGACGGAGGTTAGAAATTGTACGAGCGTTCAGTAAACCTGCACCAAAGATCAATATGAGATTGTAGATTTTAGATTGTTGATTGAAGATTGTTGAATGTGATTGACATAGATCCGGTTAAGGTTCTTCAATCTTCAATCAACAATCTAAAATCTACAATCTTCAATCAACAATCTTCTTCAACTAACTCCCAACTTGTCAGCCATTCGCACAAGGTCGGCGACAGAATCAGCTCGCATCTTTTGCACGACTTGTGCTCGATGGGCCTTGATCGTTCGTTCGCTCGTACCGAGTTTCTGTGCAATCTGCTTATTGAGTGAGCCGCTCGTAACCAGCGCGAAGACTTCTTTTTCCCGCGCCGTCAGAGATTCGTAGCGCGACTGAAGCTCAGCTACTTCACCGAGACGCGTTCGGGCTTCGCGATCTCGAGCGATGCCTTCTTTGATCGCGTCGATCATGTCCTGATTGCGAAATGGCTTTGACAGGAAGCCGACGGCTCCCGCTTTCATCGCTTCGACCGTCATGGGAATATCGCCATGTCCGGTTGTAAAAACGATCGGCAGTAGTCGTTGTCCTTGACGAAGTTGCCGCTGAAGATCCAGACCGCTCAAGCCGGGCATTTGCACATCAAGAACAAGGCACGCCGGACAATCGGGTTGCGGCGCCGCCAGGAACTCTTCCGCTGAGGTGAACGCTATCGATTTCAATCCAACTGTGCCAACCAGTCGTGACAACATTGCGCGAAACGACGCATCGTCGTCGATGATGATTACAACAGGAGGCTTTTCGGTGCTCATTAGTTGTAAGCCGATAGTCAGAGATCGCGGCCTTACTCAACCGCGTGGCAAAACAGTCAGTACCGAAACGCGGTAGCGTCGGATCTCCACTCTATTCTCAACTTGCCGAACCAACCTAAACCCGACGCTACCGCGTTTCGGTACTGACTGTTTTGCCACGCAATCGCATCAGGTGCGAATTGTGGGTTGTCAATCAGGTGCTAACCGGTAGAGTGAATTTGAAGGTTGCGCCGCCCTGTTCATTTGATTCCGCCCAGAGTTTGCCGCCGTGCGATTCAATGATCGATTTGCTAATCGCGAGTCCCATACCCATGCCACCTGACTTTGTCGTGTGAAATGGTTTGAACATTTGGTCAACCTTTGATGGATCAATTCCCACGCCGCAATCGCAGATCAAAGCCAACACTCCCAATTCACACAAATCAGTCTTCAGCGTTAGCGCTCGACTATTCTTGTCGATTTCGTTCATCGCTTCGATTCCGTTCATCACCAGGTTGAGCAACACTTGTTGTAGCTGCACCCGATCGCCAGGGACTAACGGAAGCGACACGGCAAAATCAGAACTAATAGCAACCTGTTTTCTTTGCGCCTCGTGACTGACTAACTCGACTACCTCGCGCGCCACATCGCTGAGGTTAAGCGGCGACTTTTCAGGAACGTTTTTCTTCACGAGCGATCGAATGCGCGAAATTACCTGGCTGGCACGCCTTCCATCATTCGCGATGTCTTCGAGTGCTTCACGCACTTCAGCTAAATTTGGCTCCGCCTCGTTAAGCCAACGAAGACAGATATCCGCGTTACCCACGATCGCCCCAAGCGGCTGATTAACTTCGTGGGCGATCGACGCCGCCAATTCACCCATTGTTGTGACCCGCCCGACGTGCGCCAGTGCGGCCTGCGTTACGCGCACCTGCTCTTCCGCTCGCTTGCGTTCGATCGCCAGATCCAATTGGTCGGCGACTGCCGTAATCAGTTTGACGAGGCGTTCATCTTCACTCCTCGGCTCTCTCATGAAGAACTCGATTACGGCAATAACTTCGTCAGCCGCGATGATGGGGATCGCAAATGCTGCCTTCAGTCCTGCTTCACGAGCAAGCACTGCACGCGGAAAGTTGCCGTCAACACCGACGTCTCTAATCCACAGCGGCTTTTTCGAAAGCCACACGCGTCCGGGAAGTCCGATACCTGCGGGCAGTCGTGTGTATTCTGAACCGAGACGAAATTCCTCCAGGTGCTTTCCATTCCCAAACCATGCTGGACTGCATTCAAGTGCGCTTCCATCAGAACGTGGGATCCACGACTGACCGAACACCCAGCCGGTGGACTGACAAATCCGCCGGAGGACGATTTCTAACGCAGCATTGAGATCCACCGCCAATACGATCTCCATCGTGATAGCTTGCAACAGGCTCACCTGCTCCTCAGCTTGCCGGCGTTCCGTGATATCGTTTGCAACCGAGAGGAGACATCGTTCGTCGCCGATCTCAACGGTCAGCGAAGAAAGTAGGACCACACGCGTCGAACCACTTCGCGTTCGAATCCGTGCTTCCACGTTATTTACCACACCCTCCTTGCGCACACGTTCAATCAGTTCAGTCCATCCCATCGGTATCTCCCAGAGAAACTCCAGAGACGCGCGACCAAGAAGGTCCGAAGAAGAATAGCCACTCAATTGCAAAAAACTGTCATTCACTTCAATGATGCGACCATCGTCCAAAGCAGCCAGCGACATCGGATGCGGATTCGCGTTGAAAGCTTTGGCAAATCGTTCTTCACTGGCGCGCAATTCCTTGCCGGCGCGTTCGTGTTCAATCGCAATTCCAGCTATGTGCGTCGCGACCTCAGTGAGTCGGGCTTCATCTCCCTTGGGTATTCGCGGTTCGCGGTAATACATCGCAAACGAACCGAGCACTTTCCCGGAACCTGAAAAGATCGGTGTAGACCAACACGCGCGCAAGCCCGACAACTTGGCGAGGTCGCGATAGTCTTCCCACAACGGATCCTCAAGCATGTCAGTCACTATCACTTGCTTTCCGAGGTACATCGCTGTGCCGCACGAACCATTCTTCGGTCCAATCGGCGCACCATTGACTGCTTGAACATAGATCTCCGGAAGACGCGGCGCCGCCCCATGACGAATGTGCTGACCGTCTTCACTAAGTTGCAGCACAGAACACAGCATGTCTTCCGACTGTTGCTCGATCAGGGTTACGAGAGAAGCCAAAACCTCAGGCAGTTTTCCGCCCCGCGCGATCATTTCGAGCACGCGGCCCTGACCAGCGCGGAAAGCGTCTTCTTTCATGATCTGGCGTTCGGCATCCTTACGGCGAGTGATGTCACGCCACACGGCATGAAGCACCTGCCCGTCTTTAAAAGGAAGTGCAGTCAGTAAGACTTCAGCCGGAAACTCCGACTTGTCAGAACGTTTCGCCAGCCAGTCAAAGCGATGACTTCCACGCTCGATTGCTATCGCGATCATCTCGTTCATTTTCGCGATAAAGGGACTGCCATTAATATGGGACGTTGAAGAGAGATCTAATACAGACCACGAAAGCAGTTCAGTTCTGCCTGCTCGAAACATCTCGACTGCCGATTGATTGCAGTCGACAATTCGCCCGCCGTCGATGAGAAAGATTGCGTCGGGATAGTTATTGAAGACAATGCGAAGGGATCCGGCAGCCCACAACTCGGTTGCGCGATCGTAGGCTTGGTCCAGTGCACGTTCTTGTTGCGGATCAGCGCTGGCCATGTGCGCGGGGGCCCAGACGAGGTTTAATCAAACCACCCCAAATTGGTCGAAGAGTGATTTTTCCCCCAGTCGGGTGTTTGTTCTCCTATATTTATTGAACTATCCCACGCGAGGTAAGGTCGGGGTAACTGGCAATTTTGACAGCATCCGGGAGAACGGGAAGAAGGAAGAGAATCATTGGTCATATATCATTTGCCATTTCTCATTTGTCATTTAGGAAGACCAGCCGC
>DATJKB010000404.1:0-4513 GCA_035491875.1 Pyrinomonadaceae bacterium
ACCGCCACTTAAGCGGCTTGAAGATGGTGTTGTAATCCTCGGTGCCGCCGTTCTGCGCGAACTGCTCTGACAGGTGACCGCAGAGGATAAATAGTAGACAGATAGCTAAGAGACGTTTCAGCATGGAAACCTCGCGAGGGATTAGAGACCACCGACTTCATGTCGGTGGTGCTTCAATGTCAACCTAATGCGACACATAGGGCCTCCGGCGCGCAACGCGCGAAAGAAATCCTGGCGCCTCGGCAATAGGTTGAAGCTGAATCTCCACCGACGCGAAGTCGGTGGTATCAAAAGATCGGAAATGAATGACTGCTGGCTCGTGCCCTGGGTTCCGTCGTGGACTTTACTTTCCTTTCCAAACTGCTTTGCGCTTCTCAAGGAATGCACTGACACCTTCGTACTTGTCTTCAGACGAGAAGCACAACGCAAACAGATCCACTTCGCGACGCAGGCCTTCATCAAGATTCGACTTCGACGCAAGCTTCACTGCTTCCTTCGCCAACTGCAAAGCGATGGGACTCTTCTCGGCGATGCGATTAGCCATCTCCAGAGTCTTCGCCTGTAGTTGGTCAGCGGGTACGACATGATTGACTAGTCCGATCGTGAACGCTGTACGCGCGTCGATAATCTCACCAGTCAAAACCATCTCCATCGCTTTGCCTTCACCGACGAGACGGGGCAGGCGTTGAGTTCCACCGCCGCCTGGAATGATTCCGAGGTTTATCTCCGGCTGGCCGAACGATGCACTCTCGCTCGCAATCCGAATGTCGCACGCCAATGCGAGCTCGCATCCACCGCCGAGACAATATCCATTGATCATCGCGATTACGGGTTTCGGAAACGTATCGATCGCCGTGAACAGCGAACGACTCGTCATAACTTCACGCTGCGTTATTGCAGTGCGACCGGCAAACTCGCCAATGTCTGCACCGGCAACGAATGCTTTGTCACCGGCACCGGTGAAGACAACCACTCCGACCGAGTCGTCTTCGCGCAGTTGATCCAGAAGGGCCGCGCCTTCTTCTCTGGTCTTGATGTTTAGAGCGTTCCGTTTGTCAGGACGATTGATGGTGATGATAGCGACGCGACCTTGGCGGTCGAGCCGAAGGGTTTCGAAACTTTCCGGCATGTTTACTCCTGGCTTTTAAGAGACTGTTGGATTAGAACGCGGATCGTAAGGGGTTAATATTGAATCGTCAAACGAAAAGCAGATCCACCGATGAAGAAAGGGCAAGAGGGAAAAGGGGAAGAGGGGAAGAGGCCAAGAAACCCGATTCCCCTTTTTCCCTCTTTCCCTCTTCCCCTTTTCCCCTTTCTCAGTCTACGTAATCTGTGGATATGTCTTACTCTGACGGCGGCGTTTCGGGATCCACCTGGGATGGTTGTTCGTCAGCCACCCACGATACAAACAGGCGTAACCATGGTTCGGCGGGTTCGGCGATCTGCACTCCCACGCGCGCAGTTCCATAAATGGCCGGCGCAACTCTTACCACAAGCGCCGTACATTCAATCGGTGCGCCATCAGGTCGATGCGCGCGCAGATACAAACGCTCTCCACGGTTCACTTTCTGATTCAAATGAAATAGCGCGCCTGACGTGGAGATGTCGTCAGTTTCGGTAGGTTCGCTCCAGGCTGATCCATCTTCCGCGCGGCCCGAAACCACGATCGGTAAACGCAGCGCCATCCTGAGCGCGAACCGTCTTTCTTCGTTGTTGTAAGGCGTACTCATCGTTGGCAGCACAGTAGTTGGGTTTCCTCAGGAAGAGTGTGCACCCCGTGTGTCCCCTTTGTCACTCCAACTGTAAAAACCCTGGCCCGTTTTCTTTCCTAGTTTTCCTTCACTCACGAGCCGCCGCAAAACTTCTGGGGGACGAAATGTTTCGGATCCAAGTTCGCGATGCAAGTACTCAGCAATGTTCAAGCGCACGTCCAAGCCAACCAGATCCGTCAGCTTCAACGGCCCCATCGGATGGTTGTAGCCGAGTTCCATCGCAGTGTCGATATCACTCGCACTAGCGACACCCTGCTCTAACATACGCATCGCTTCAAGTCCAAGCGCGACTCCGAGACGGCTCGAAGCAAAACCTGGAACGTCTTTTACCACAATCGGCTCTTTGCGAAGACGCTTGCCGATTGCAACAACCGTCTGCACCGTGTCGTCGCTCGTGTTCTCACCGACTACAACTTCAATCAGGCGCATAATATGCACTGGATTGAAAAAGTGCATACCTATAACGTTCTGGGGGCGTTGTGAACTCCTGCCTATTTCGGTAATTGACAGCGACGAAGTGTTACTCGCAAAAACGAATGGCTGGTCAGACGCGCCTTCGAGCTGCCGCAGTATGTCTTGTTTCAGGTTCAAACGCTCGGGGACGGCCTCGATGATCAGATCGGCGCGGGCGCATTCTGCAAGGTTCGTGGTGCCGCGAATCTGTTGCAGTATTCGATCGCTCTCGGTCTCGGTCAGTTTTCCGAGTTGAATACCCTTCGCCAGATTTTTCTCGATCGCACTGACTCCGCGTGAGAGAGCATCCCGACTGACATCGCTAAGAAGCACTTTGAATCCGGCGGCCGCTGCTACCTGGCTAATACCGTGACCCATAGTACCCGCGCCGATCACGGCAATGGTTTCAATCGATTGCACACCGGCGTTTTCTCTCAACGATCCCCTATGCTCCTGCTGAACCCGTTGCCCGCTCCTTAAAAGGTGGAAGGCAAGCGGTTCGACTACCGTAGTAGCCGTAGTTATACTATACGCCCAACCGAAAAGGCTATACTGACGTGCTTTTAGCAGCAATATTTACCCACTACCACTTCGCCCGACGACAATGAACACCGTTGCGACGGGGCGTCAATTGGTAACGTGTGCGGAATGAGAACAGGAACGGACCGACACTAATGGCGAACGAGAACCTCAAGCGAGATGTTGTGATTATCGGCTCAGGACCAGCCGGCTTAACCGCTGCAATTTACACCGCCCGGGCTAACCTGAAGCCGCTACTAATTGACGCCCCGCCTGACGCCGAACGACAGACGGCCCCCGGCGGACAGTTGATGATTACAACCGACGTTGAAAACTATCCTGGCTTCGGACAAGGGATTCAGGGTCCGGAGCTGATGGAAGAGTTTCGCAAACAGGCCGAACGTTTTGGTACGGAGTTTTTGGAAGCGTGGATCACCGAAGTGGATTTAAGAGAGCGTCCGTTTCAGTTGTATTTGGATGACGATCGAACGATCACCACGGAGACTTTGATTATTGCTTCCGGCGCTTCGGCGAAGTGGCTCGGCATCCCAGGCGAAGCGAAAGTGCCCGATGGCTTTGGCGGAAATGGAGTGTCTGCTTGTGCTACTTGCGATGGTCCTTTGCCGGCATTCCGTAACAAGACTTTGGTCGTGGTCGGTGGTGGCGACACCGCGATGGAAGAAGCAACTTTTCTCACGCGCTACGCGGCGAAGGTTTACGTCGTACACCGTCGCGACAAGTTGCGTGCTTCAAAGATCATGCAAGACAAGGCGTTCGCGAACGAGAAGATCGAATTCATCTGGAATTCGGCAGTCGCTGAAATCCTCGGCGCACCCGAACACGGCGTCACGGGCGTGCGCATGCGTTCGACTGAGAACGGAGAAGAGCGCGTGCTTCCATGCGAAGGCGTGTTCGTCGCAATTGGCCACAAGCCGAATACGGAATTATTCAAAGGCCAACTTGATATGGATGAGGTTGGGTACTTAATAACGTCAGGCCACTCGACGGCGACAAATGTGCCTGGAGCTTTTGCATGCGGCGATGTGCAGGACTCTGTATACCGCCAGGCTGTAACTGCAGCAGGTACCGGATGCATGGCTGCGATCGACGCTGAGCGTTTTCTCGATCACTTGCCGGTGCAAATGCCGTCAGGCGAAGGCGTGACGATGGAGGGTGAACACATCACTGCGGATCATAAGGTGATCATTGAACCCGACGGTCATATGGTGCCGAACAAGCGTGGTGTTGTGGTTAGGGAAGAATAAGAACAGGAGCAGGAGCTCCTGGATTCATAGCAACACGATCGAATCATCCTGCCTTCGGCGCGGAGGTTCAACCGGTCTGACTTCAGGTGAAGGAACCGCAAACGGTTCAGCTTGAACGGGATTCTTAGGACAAGGCTCACAAAACGAACCTACGCGACGCTTGCGATCCTCACAGTGATTGCAGTCGAGGGCCAGGCCAACCTCGCGCAAAGAGTCCAGCAGCGGCAGCAGCAACATCCCACGCTCAGTGAGTGAGTATTCGACGTGCCCAGGATTGCCGCCGAAGTCCCTGCGAACAACCATCCGATCGTTCTCCATATCGTGGAGTCGATCGACTAATGTGCGACTGCTAATCGGAAACAGACCATTGAGCAGTTCCATCGTCCTTTTCGGACCGCTCGCTAACTCGCGGACGATCAGCATCGACCATTTGTTGCCGAGCATCTGCAGCGCGCCAGTGATTGGACAGCCATCAAGATCGCGTCGCTTCATCGCGCGCCAGAC
>DATJKB010000405.1:0-12911 GCA_035491875.1 Pyrinomonadaceae bacterium
ATGGCGCATTGATTATGGTGAAGGACTTGTTTGATACGGCCGGTGCTGGTCAGGATGCCGAACTTTTCAACTTCGCGACTGATGTCGACAGCGGTCAACGCGCTGAAATCAGGATCATGCAAACTATGTTGGGTGAAAACCCTTAGAGGAGAAATGATGAATCGAGTACACATTACGGCTTTTCGCCTTCTAATAACTTCGCTTGCGTTGTGCTCATGTTTTGTTATCACGGCGTTTGCGCAAAATCCGGCACCGTCGCCGTCTCAGGACCCGACAAAAAAACCTGACAGTCCGCCTCCGGCAGCACAGGAACAAAATCCGTTTGCTCCTGAAAAAGCGAAACCGTTACCGCCGGGAATGACAGGTTCCGATGTAGACGACCCGCGAGCAAAACTGACGCCGGGAGTTTACGACGCCGGTGAAGCGGCGATGGGCATCAAGCATATTCAGCTTGTGAAGAAACCCGACGCGTTTCAACTGGGCTCGGATGATCCTGACAACCCGCGAGTGAACAAGACACTGGGGCTACTTGGTATCCCCGCGGGGATGCCCATTCCGAAACCGTCCAAGTTGGTCCTAGCCCAACTCGCGTTTGCAAATTCAGATCTTGCGTTTCAAGGCGACCATCTGTTTCTCGGAAACTTTTACGGTGTCAACATCTTTGACATTTCGAATCCGGAAAAGGCCACATTAGTGACTTCAATGGTGTGTCCCGGTGGACAAGGCGATGTCTCGGTTTATAAGAACCTGATGTTCATGTCCGTAGAGATGCCGAACGGCCGCATCGATTGCAGTGCCGAAGGATTCGCGCCACCAGCAGCTCCCAAACCCGGACAACCGGGAGGAGGGATGCCTGCTGCGGACAAAGATCGTTTCCGCGGCGTACGAATCTTTGACATCAGCAACATCAAGCAGCCGAAGCAAGTGGCAGCGGTGCAAACTTGCCGTGGCTCGCACACGCACACGCTCGTCACCGATCCGAATGACAAGAACAACGTCTACATTTACGTGTCGGGAACTTCTTTCGTGCGGCAGCCCGAAGAGTTGGCCGGATGCTCAGGTGAGGCGCCGGCAAAAGATCCCAACACTGCGCTGTTTCGCATTGACGTAATCAAAGTTCCACTGGCGTCCCCTCAAGATGCGAAGGTGGTTTCGAATCCTCGGATCTTTATGGATTCACGCACGGGTGTTCTGAACAGCCTGACGAGTGGTGCAACCCACGGAGTCGGAAAGCCCTCTTTCAGCGATCAGTGTCACGACATCACTGTGTACTCACAACTCGGCCTCGCAGCAGGGGCCTGCTCCGGAAACGGGATCGTGCTGGACATCAAAGATCCGGCAAATCCAAAACGACTCGACGCTGTTAACGATCCAAACTACGCATACTGGCACTCCGCGTCGTTTTCAAATGACGGGAGCAAGGTTGTGTTCACCGATGAATGGGGCGGCGGAATGGGCGCACGATGCCGCGCTACTGATCCAAACAAATGGGGCGCGGATGCAGTTTTCCGCTTAAAGGACAACAAGCTCACGTTCGCCAGCTACTACAAAATGCCGGCTGCCCAGGGTGATACCGAAAACTGCGTGGCCCACAACGGATCGCTTATTCCTGTTCCTGGCCGCGACCTCAAAATACAGGCTTGGTATCAAGGCGGCATTTCCCTTATGGACTTCACTGACGCTGAACATCCGACCGAGATCGCATATTTCGATCGTGGTCCAATCGATCCAAAGATGCTTGTGCTTGCAGGCGATTGGTCAGCGTATTGGTACAACGGCCGCATCTACGCCTCTGAAATCGCACGCGGTTTGGATATCTTCGAACTGACGCCAACGAAGTTGTTGACGCAGAATGAAATCGATGCCGCCAACACGGTTAAGTTCGCTGAGTTAAATGTGCAGAATCAGCAACGATTCGAATGGCCGAAGAACCTTGTCGTCGCGAAGGCCTACGTCGATCAGCTCGAAAGATCTCAAGGGCTCGCTGCTGATCGCATCGCGGCGGTGCGACAAGCAATTCAAGGCGCGGAAAGTTCACGCATGAACAAGAGCGCGTTGAACAAGCTTAAGAGTCTGGCGGCTCCCATCGAGCAAAGCGCGACGGCCACTCAGAATGCGGCTGATTCGATGCGGTTGAAGGCACTGGCTGAAATACTGAAAAGCCCAGCGCGATGATCTACATGATCTAATACAACTCTTTGCAGGAGGAACAAATGGAACGGAAGGTAGCATCCGACTACCCACAGGAGTTGTTAGACCTGTTTCACGAATATCAGCACGGCGACATCAGCCGCCGTGCTTTTATAGACGGCGCCGGTAAGTTTGCCATTGGCGGATTAACTGTCGCTGCGATTTTCGAAAGCCTGCGACCTAACTACGCTTGGGCGCAACAGGTACCGGCGGATGATAAGCGGATCAAAGTAGGCTACGAGACCGTTCAATCACCGGCAGGAAACGGATCGATTAAAGGTTACCTGGCTCGACCTGCAAAAGGGAAAAAGCTGCCGGTTGTAATCGTCATTCACGAGAACCGTGGGCTCAATCCTTACATAGAAGACGTAGCTCGTCGGCTCGCCACGGCGAATTTTATTGCGTTTGCACCTGACGGATTAACTTCCGTTGGTGGCTACCCTGGCGACGATGAAAAGGGCGCTGCGGCTTTTCGCACTGTCGATCGAAACAAGATGACAGAGGACTTTATCGCCGCAGCCAAATGGCTCAAGGCACATTCCGACTCCTCGAAGAAACTCGGCGCAGTGGGATTCTGTTTCGGTGGCGGCATGGTGAATACATTGGCCGTGCGGCTCGGACCTGATCTAAATGCGGGCGTCGCTTTTTATGGGCGCCAGGCAGCCGCCGCGGATGTGCCCAAGATCTCTGCACCGCTGTTGTTGAACTACGCAGGTAATGACCAGGGCGTGAATGCCGGCATCGCTGCTTACGAAGAAGCGCTAAAGGCAAACAAAACGGTGTACGAGCAACACATCTACGAAGGCAAACAACACGGCTTCCATAACGACACAACTCCGCGCTACGACGAAGCCGCCGCCAAACTCGCGTGGACTCGCACGCTCGATTGGTTCAATAAATACCTGAGGTAACGCGGGACTTTCGTTCGACTCTGCGTTCTCTGCGTCTTTGCGTCCTCTGCGTTTTTCCTAGTCCGATTGGCAGATTCACTTATCGAGTTTATTGAGTGTGCCGCATCGGATCACAAAACGCAGAGGGCGCGGAGATGATTAGCGCTCGGTCAGTTTTGCTTCTCGCCAAGCTGCGCCTCTCATCTTTCCAGATTCGGCGTGATCCGTTGAATCCCGAACTCCTTTCCTCCTGCAAACGAATTCAGCAGTAATTGCGGCATCCCTCCCCGCTGCGACAAATATTAGTAAAAACTTCATGATTACTTTGTGACGGATCAGGCAGAGTATGCGCGCCAGTCTAATTGTTGGTAGTTGCCCCGTCACCTCGCTTTGCGCACATCGCTTGATGTAGCGTTGGGGACACTCTCAACTCACGCTATGTAACGCTATGTTCTAAACCAGACGAGCTCACTTAACTCGACCCACAGGAGTCAATTCCTTAAACGCCAAAGCCGTCGTCTATGAACGGCGGGCGCTTCAATTTCTATCCGTAGCAACTCGCTACTTAACAATTAAAAAGGAGATACAGTTATGGGATTAAATACGTTTGAAGCTTTCCAGCAACCTTCCGTAATCGACTTCTTGCGGAACTGGCCGTCGCCAGTTAAGACTGAGCCTGATGTGTTAAGAGGCATCAACGAGCTGATTTCGATGCAGGTTCTCACTAACCAGCTCCTCAACCAAATAGCGACGGCGCAAACTGGCAAGCAGACGGCCTTCATAGGTCAAACTCAGCGCGCTAATGAAGGGTCCGCTTTTGACGAGTCCGTCGGCCAGGTTCGATTGTTGTCGCAACGCGTCGACGAACTCGAAAAGAAGTTGGACGAAGCTGCAAAAAAAGCCGGAGCGGCAGCCGGGGGAGCCCGCGGGTAATTCAGTACTGACTGAGTCGCAATCGTGACTCAGCTGTGCTTTACGCGAGCAACACTTCTGGATAAATTCGACGAGCACGAACAGTGATCGTTATATTTGCCAGCCGTTACGATAAAAGTGCTAGCTCGCTCGCGGAGCGCTGGAAAAACTACGACGCCAGTCTGCTTACCTGTGATGACTTGTCAGTAGCAGGCTGGCGTCATTCTTTGAACGACGAAGCGACCAACTTCGCCGTCATAAACGGACAAGTCATCGGGGTTGACGAGATTGATGCGGTCCTAATTCGTTGGCCGGGTGTCTTTGCGCGGGAGCTCATTCAGATTGCTCCGCACGACCGCGACTACGTTGCCAGCGAGATGATGGCGTTCCTCGTTTCCTGGTTCTCAAGCCTCAGCTGCCCTGTAATCAATAAACCAACACCAGTGAATCTGACTGGACCGGCGTGGCGTCTTGAACAGTGGACGTATGCTGCGGCGCAGTTGGGTATTCCCGTGAAGCCTGCCAGGCGACATGTTGCTCGCGACATTGATACCGAATCAGCAGCACCAGAATCCGTAGCTGCTACGGTAACGGTCGTGGGTGATCGTTGTTTCGGCAACGTCGATTCACTATTACTCACGCAATCGCGACAACTTGCGCGGGTCGCGGGAGTAACTCTTCTCAAGACGGGCTTCAGCGGACCAGAAGCCGGCGCTTTCCTTGGAGGAGTAGATCTGCTTCCCGATCTGACAGACGAAACAGCAGCTGCCGTTCTCGATCTATTAATTCCCCGGGAGGCAACCACATTTTGAGATCTTCGGATTCATTCATTCTGTTGTGGGGACATGCGAGTGATGCCCAACTTCTCGCTGTCAAGCAATCACTCGAAAAACTCGGTATGCGCATCGCCTTTTACGATCAACGCCGCGTTCTGAACACTCAGGTCGATTTCTTCGTCGACGAGAAAATTCGCGGAGCGCTGAGAGTTGACGAAGAAGAAATTCGACTTGAACAAGTAAGCGCTGCCTACATCAGACCATTTGATTCTCGTTGGCTATCGTTCATTAAAGACGCTGGTCCCGACTCACCTGAGTGGATACATGCGGTTAAGATTGAAGATGCTTTGATCTCATGGGCCGAAATTACTCCGGCATTTGTTGTCAATCGACCTCAGTACATCGCGTCGAACACTTCAAAGCCTTATCAAGCAGCGCGCATTCGTGAAGTTGGCTTTGAAATTCCGAAAACGCTGGTGACGACCGATCCGAATGCCGCGAAAGAGTTTTATGAAACGAACGTTGACGTTATCTACAAGTCGGTGAGCTCCCAACGTAGTGTCGTTGCACGTCTTACAAAAGACCGAGCAAACGAGTTGGAAGGAATCAGTTCGTGTCCGACGCAGTTTCAGGAATGGATTAAAGGTACCGATTACCGTGTGCACGTCGTAGGCGAAGAATGTTTTGCGTGTGAGATCGTGTCGAATGCTGATGATTACAGATTCACGCGGCAGAATGAGCAGGTCGACCTTCGGCCTTTTGATTTGCCAGACGACGTTGCCGCCCTTTGTCGCAAATTAGCGGCGGATCTAAATCTTCCGGTAGCAGGGATCGACTTACGGCGTACAGAACATGATCGATGGTTTTGTTTTGAAGCCAACCCGGTCGCAGGATTCACATACTATCAGGGAGCTTGCAACCACCACATCGATGATGCGATCGCGCGGATGCTTGTTGAGCGTGGTGCCTGATGTTCTAACCGCCCACGGTCTTCGTTGTTTATCGCTCGTATCGAATCATCAACAACATCACAGAAACGCCGAGAACGCCACGGAGAGTCGTAACCAAAAGGGGTGACCCCGGCGTCTATCCACGCAAGGTCCACAGGCATGTTTCAACTCCAGAACGGGAGCGAAGCGACCGATGTCAACTCACATTCATCGGTTCTTGAGTCGATATCGGTCGCTTCGCTCCCGTTCTGGAGTTGAGTTTTGGTCACCGTATCGTTCGACACGCTCAACTCTCTGCACAACCTCAGCGTCTCGGCGTTTTTTGTCTGCTCTGTTCATTAGCGCCAACAAACACGAGATCAATTATAAGCCAAACACTACCGATGGCACGGCCACGCTGTCGTGAAGCCGCAGATAGAAGTAACCTATTCCAGCAAGTCCGTGCATAAAACTCGGCGCGTCCCATCCGTTTGTCGAGCCACATGGCCAGGGCAGATCATCTTTGCTGTATCGCTCGATTCCCCAGTTCCCTACTCTTTCCGCAGTTCTCCGCCAATCGTCCTCCCCGAGAACCCTGCTGGCTTCGAGTAATAAGTCGGCAGCAGCCGCAAGTCCCCGTGGCAATGAAAAGTCGACATCATCTGTCAGAGACTGGATTCGTGATCGGACCGTTTTTGTAACTTCGCGAGCGCGCGCAGCGTAATTGTCATCGCCCAGCAGTTCGAAGGCGCGTAGATATGCTCGACCGGTTTGCGAATCATCAGTTGTCGTTTCAACCGGATCGCTTAGAAGAATCGCTTCAGCCGCTTGTCGAAAGTTTTTCTCCCCGGTGGCCCCGAACAACTCGAGCATCGCCGACGCAGCATTAACACCGCTTCGATTTCGAAGCTCATCGCCACATTTTGTCGCCAGTTGCAGCAAGAAATCTGTCTGATATCGCTGATGCATTCGCAAGAGCGCCGGCACAGTTGCGGGGTCAGAGCAATCGTTGAATGAATCATCGCCGGCAACGTCCTCCATTATCAGAAGACCCATTTCATTAAACTTCTCGATGCCGCAACTTTCGGCTGTCTCGAAGAGGCTGTACGCAACGCCAGTCAAACCTTTGTAGAAGTCGACGCGCGTATCGGGTGGAAAATGATCAAGGCGAGACAATGCCTGGCGTATCGCTGCCTCGGCGGTCATGCGAAAGATCTTTTCGCCAGTAGCGGCAAAAAGTCGCGCGAGAAAGATTGCAATTCCACTTGTTCCCGAATAGAGATCAGGTCCGCAAATGCCCTGCGCCTCGGACGCAACGGAGCGTTGCACTGCAGTCACAGGAACGCCGAACCAATTACACCGTTGACCAGCCCACATCGCGTCACGACAAAGCTTTGCGCCGATGAAGTCTGCAGTTTCTAAAAAGTTTGATACTGATGGTTGCATAGCCAGGATCGTTAAACCGGAAACTCGTAGATTTGGTCTGAACCAGCATTGCGATAGGGAGATTCTGAATCTATTCCGTTCTCCTGCAGCAGCGTTGAAATCTCGCGCAACTGCGATTCTTCGTCGTCAAGCTTCTTCTCGAACGCAGCCCACAGTGCGTGAGCCAGGATCCGACATCGTTGTTGACCAAAACTCTCACCGGTCGTCGGTTCTTCAGCGAGACCCAAACCCGGCGCTAACTTTTTACTGAACAACGGAGTATCTGGTTTCAGTTCGTTGGCGATCTGCTGATGGATATCGCTGACAAGCTCAGCCGCCAGATGATAGAAACGCTTGTTGAAATACAGCACGGCAGCGTCTCTACGAATGTAAGCGAGAGGGTTGTTGAGAATCTTGAGCCGAAAAGAAATCTGAAACCGATTAAGCTCGTTGGTTATCAAGCTCACGAGTTTCGTCGCACCCGCAGCTGTAACATCCCAATAGAGCCGCAAAAGGTCTCTGTCGTCATGATCATCGCCAAGAGCCTCACCAAACACGAAATAGAATCCCTTATGCATCGTTGTCGATTCCCGCGGCCGAAAGATGCTGATTGGCGTTCCTTGCTCAGCTGGGCCTCTCAGATCAGCGTGCGAAACGAACTCACCGGTAAACAACAGCCTCGTCAATCCGTTTTTCTCGGCTACGAAATGACCTGTGGGTAGTTTTTGTATCAGACGCCAGCCACGATTCAGATATTCGCGACTGCCGTTGGCGTCAGATAGCTGTTTCACAAAACCGCTATCGGCACTCGTTGGTGACTGGCGGTGATCAATCTCACCGGTGAAGAGGCGACAATAACACTGCAGATACAGCAGCTGCTCAAGGTGCTGCGTCATTAACGTCCGCGGATCCGCTGGCGGTTGTTGTGAAGAGTTCCCAGCAACAGGCGGTGAGATTATGTGTCCGGCAAAAAGCAGCGAATCCGGTGCGAGGATCTTTACCGCTTTCAATATCTGACTGAGTTGTTTTGTAACTTCTTCTTCCATGTTAGGCGAACTAACTCAAAAACTGCTCGGCTGCGGCCGTTGGATTCTTCAGTATGTCTGAACTCACTTCCACCAGATGCAGAGCGTTTCGCGAAAGGTGCGGAGAGAATTGCATGTACTCGTAAGCAGATTGGATCATTCTTGCCGCGGCGAAGCTCAGGCACCTTTCAAACAAATCGTCGCCTTTAGAATTCTGAAGTTCGTACGCATATGACTCCCAAAAGAATCTAACTGCTGGTCGTAGATTCGCCAGCGACGGGTGGGTTAACAGTGCGCTCAACGTTAATCCGTTTTCAAACGGTGGAAGCGAAGTGATGTGTGTTGCAAGAAACGCTTGCATGATGCTGCCGACATCCCAAGCCGGGTCACCGAGATCAGCCAACTCCCAATCGACGATCTTCAAAGTGGAGGGGACGCCTCCTTTATGAACCAGGATGCAATTCTCAAGACGCATGTCTCCATGCATCAGTGTTGAAACACGCCACTGCTTTCGTAACTCATCGAGCGCAGCCGGCAGTTCTGTTGATTCGTCGACATGGTCGAACAACTGAGAGGTTGCGTGACTCAACTCTTTGAATGGATGTGAATTGCGCCGTTCTGAAGCGAGGATCCACGGGATCTGTTTTGGAAAGACCGAACAATGCGGACTGTTCAGGATTCGCGTGTCTGACTCGCGGTGAAATTCGCCAAAACATCGGCCCAGTTCGCCTGTGACTGCAGGTGAAATGCTGCCTGTCCGACGAAGATGTTCCCAAAGGTCTTCGCCATCCGAGATGAAGGCTGTAGCCAGAGCTTGCCGGTCTTGATCGAAGTCGTAGAGTTCCGGCATGAGTGGCTCAAGAGCACGGAAGTCAGGATCATTTCGCGCCAGGAAATAACAAGCTGCTTCACACTGCAACATCGCAACTGCCTGCGGATCCCAATTCCGAATCTGCTTAACGAAGAAACTCGGGCTGTGTTTACGAATGACTTTGAAGTTACGATTCCGCCCCGACGCATCAACAACCATTAGATCGCCATCGACGACTGAATCGTTTGATACAAGCTTCCTCGCTAACAGGTGTCGAAGAAGATTTCGGCTGGTGATAATCACGGGTGATAGTTTGCCCCTGGCCGAATGAGGAAACGACCAGGAGTCGAGTCCATGGGAGTGTTCGGGACGAAGATAAATGCCCGATGTCGGCAAAGCAAGTATAAGCAGAGGTCGTGCCGAGCCTTAAGTCATTTTCCACCTTGGGCTGATCAAAGAAGCGAGGATAGCCCTGATCTGAAATTTTCTCGCTTAGGACAACTCAAACTCTCTGCGTAACCTCGGCGTCCTCTGCGTCTCCACGTTCTCTGCGCCTCCGCGTTCTCTGCGTTTACCTTGGACGAATTCAGCCGCACTCAACAAATTTTGGATCTGCCGATCATCGTTTATTGAGTGTCTTTCATGTACCTAAGAAAAACGCAGAGACCGCAGAGGCGCAGTGGACTTGCCCTCATTTTGTGGACACCCACATAAGCCTGAAGATAGTGTTCAGGCGAGGAGGTGTTCATGGAAGAAAAGCGACGTGTTTTCACGCGCGAGTTTAAGCTTGAAGCCGTGCGATTAGTTATCGAAGGTAAGCAATCGGTTTCTGAAATAGCGGCCTCGCTGGGTGTTCGACCCAGCATGTTGCGCGACTGGAGACGACAAGTCGAAGGGCGACCTCGGGCGGCGGCGAAAGAACTGTTTCGGGGCAATCCCAAAGCTGTCAGCCAGGAAGAACAGATCAGTCGATTGCAGAGCGAGATTGAAACTTTGCGAGAGGAGCTGGACTTCGTAAAAAAAGCGGCGGCGTACTTCGCGAAAGAGCGGCCGTGAAGTACGCCTGCATCCGTGCGCATCGGCAGCAATTCCCGTTGACGCTGATGTGTCGCGTGCTGAATGTCAGTCGGTCCGGCTTCTACGCAGCTGAACGACGGAGGCCGAGTGCCCAAGCCCGGCGGCGTGAGAGTTTGCGCCAGGTGATAGCAGCCGTCTACGAAATCAGCCGCGGCACCTATGGCAGCCCGCGCATCTACCAGGAATTGCGTAACGACCAACGGCCCTGCGGGCGGAATCTGATCGCTAAGTTGATGCGGGAATCCGGTTTGCGAGCCAAACCGCGCCGGCGCTGGCGACCACAGACGACTGATTCGCAGCATCAGTATGGGGTGGCGCAGAATGTGTTGCGCAGACGGTTTGGCGTAAAAGAGACGAGCGGTATCAATCGCGCGTGGTGTGGTGATATCACTTACATTCGCACTGCCGAAGGCTGGTTGTATTTGGCAGTTTTGCTGGACCTGGGCAGTCGTATGGTCGTCGGTTGGGCCATGCGCGAGTCGCTCGAGTTGAGCTTGAGTATGGATGCATTGCGCATGGCCCTGGGCCGCCGAGAGACAAAACCGGGATTGGTGCATCACAGCGATCGCGGCGTGCAGTACGCCTCGAACGACTACCGCGAGCTGCTGAGAAAACACAAAATTGTTGCCAGCATGAGTCGCCGCGCGAACTGCTACGACAATGCCGTCCCTGAGAGTTTCTTTGCCACCTTGAAAGGGGAACTGGTCGACCGCTTCAAGTGGCCAACGAAAGCAGCAGTCAGAACCGCGATCTTCGAGTACATCGAAATCTGGTACAACAGGCGGCGACGTCATTCTGCGCTTGGCTATCTTAGTCCCCTGCAATATGAGCATGAGTTGTTATCTGTCCACTAACCCTGTGTCCACGAAATTGGGGGAACTCCACGGCGTCTCTGCGGTTGATCGCTTTTACACTTAAGTTCACCGCAGAGTCGCAGAGGAACGCAGAGATAGCGCAGAGAAGACTTCAAATGGTCTAAGGTCAATGCAAATCAACGCTGCAATTTTGTGGGAACAGGGAAAGCCACTGGTAATCGAGGAGGCTGAACTCGAAGCACCGCACGCGGGAGAAGTACTCGTCGAAGTAAAAGCAGCCGGCGTGTGCCACAGCGACCTGCATCCTGCACGCGGGGACTGGCCGGCCAAAACACCGCTTGTGTTGGGACATGAAGGAACCGGCATCGTGCGAGAAGTCGGTCCAGGCGTCACTAAAGTTCGACCCGGCGATCACGTTGTCTTCTGTTGGGCGCCATCGTGCGGAGCCTGTCCGATGTGTTTGGAAGGAAGGCCGGTTCTGTGTGATCGCCTGTTGAAGACAACTTACCGCAATCGTCTGCCGGGCGGCGGCACTCGCCTTCGAGCTCGTGGCCAGGAGATAGCTCATTTCAATAGCACTGCGTGTTTCGCTGACTATGCGGTCGTTGCGGAAGAGGGCGCGATCGCGATTCCGCCCGACGTTCCGTTTGCAGTGCTCGCGACGATTGGATGTGCGGTGGTCACTGGTGTCGGCGCCGTTAACAATGCCGCTCGCGCTCAACCGGGCAACAGCGTCGTCATTATCGGCGCCGGCGGAGTAGGGCTTAACGTCGCGCAGGGCGCATCGCTGGCGGAATGCGATCCGATCATTGCGGTAGACCTCCGCGCGACAGCTCTTTCGCTCGCGCGCGACTTTGGTGCCACGCACACTATCGAAGCGCAGACGCAGAACGTTGTTGAAGTCGTCCGTGAATTAACGAAGGGGCGGGGTTCGGATTACGTTTTCGACACGGTCGGTATGCCAGCCACCATCGCACAGGCGGTTGAATGCGCTCGTAAAGGCGGTTCGATCGTGGTGACAGGATTGTCGCGCACAGACACTCTTGCTTCCATACCGGCGTTCCCATTTGTGATGCAGGAGAAGCGATTGATCGGTTCGTTATATGGGTCCGGAGAGCCGGTGGCTGACATACCGAAGCTCGTCGGACTCTATCGGGAAGGGAAACTAAAACTGCGCGAACTGGTTACACACACTTACCGGCTCGATGAGGTGAACGAAGCGTTGAATACACTGGCGGGAGGAACGGACGCGCGCGGGATCATCGAGTGGTAGATTGGAATAAAGGCCTAAACGCGAGTAAGAGTGCGAACTCGATCGAGCAGTTTCAATGAGGCCATGGCTGACGTAACACCCCTTTCGTGAGTATGCGAAAACTGTCAGAATATAACACGCTTAGCGACTTAGACGACGGATCCGTCGTCTAATAACTAGTTGGATTGCTACGCGGGTTTTAGCGGATCGCCAAAATTATTTATGGAGCGGCGTAATGAAAAGGCCATCTAGATTGGGTTTGATCTTGGCTAGTCTCTATGTCCTTTTCGTTGGCTTTTGTATCGTTAGAACAGAGTTCTGTTTTCGCGATGATGGGATAGCCTGTGCATTCGGATATTTTCTTCCCGGATTTCCTTGGAGCCTAGTGGCGTGGGGAATACCGGATGGCATGTTTGGTTGGCTGGGACCAAAGTTAGGGAGCGTTGTTTTTTGGATAGTTCCGGCTATTTCTGCCATGCTGAACTTGTATTTATCGTATTGGTATGGCCGACTCTTAGAAGAAGGCCGGCGACCCGGAGTTCAGTAGATCGCTCGCTCAGAGTCGTCGCAATCCAACAATGGCTTGCAGCGGACGCGGCGATAGCATGCTTTCCATGGTATTTCCTGCGACGCAGCTTGCGTGAATTCGCGCCGCGCCGCTGAAGCCAAGCGTTATATGCTTTCTCTTAATCACCGATACTGCGCGCTAGGATTAGTAGCCATCTTCTTCTGGGTTGCCAACGCTCCAAAGACTCGCGCACACGTCATTACAATTAAAGGGCGCGTCATAACAGCTCAGGGTGAACCTA
>DATJKB010000406.1:0-5003 GCA_035491875.1 Pyrinomonadaceae bacterium
GTTGCAGCTTGTATGCGTGAGTACCCTGGCGAGTGCCGGAAACGATCAGATGTGAACCCGTCCAGATCGGCGTAGTGATGTTTTCATGCCACTCATCGGGAAACGCAACCGACCAAAGCTCCTTACCTGTCTTGGTGTCCAGACCAACGATCGATTCCTGCGTGAGCGTAACCAGCTGTTTGGCGCCGCTGACGTCAATCACAACGGGTGACGCGTAACCTGGTCCTGGACCAGTCCACTCCCACACGGTTGTGCCAGTCGCCGGATCGAGGCTCATGATCTTTCCGCCGTGGATATCGCTGCCGACCTGCACAACCACACGACCGTCGACTGCAATCGGAGACGCAGCGGTACCACAGAACATCTTGGAGGTATCGATGGTGTTTGAAAAATCGCGACGCCACAACTCGCGACCACTCGCGGTGTCCCATGCGGCAAACACTCCAGAAACACCGAGCGTAAAGAGACGATTCGCCAAAACGAGTGGCGTCGCGTGTGGGCCCTTCGCCATCTCGACGGCATACTGGTTCTTCTTATAAGTCGCTGGATATTTTTTCTCCCAAACAACCTTCCCGTCTTTGAGATTGATCGCGAAGACAATCTCATCCGGATCGCGTCGTCCGTGAACAAACACACGGTCACCTGCAATCACCGGCGAGGAATAACCTTCGCCAACTTCCACACGCCATGTTTCGCGGAACGCCGTTGGCCAAGTTGACGGACTGTTCTTAGCGGATACTGATCCGTCGCGCGTCGGTCCGCGCCATTGACTCCACTCTTGAGCAGAGGCTGATTGAACGAAGAGGAAAGACAAAACGGTGGCGAGTAGTATTTTCATGTTTGTCTCCAGCTTTGAATCCGCGGCTAGTCGGAAAAGGGCGAAGCGACTATCGTCGCTGCGTGATCGTGCGAGTCGAAAGCAGTCGCTTCGCTCCTGTTCTGAATTGATGAACGCTTCTACGGATTTTTGAGCGTTAGTTACAATTTTCCGGTTAGTAAATAGATCAAGGCTTGTGCCAACACCGTTCACATTTCAGCCGACTCTAAAGAAGCGAGTGTTTGTGTGGAAATTTGCGATTTGGACTGGCCCGTTAGAATCGAGTCCACAATTATCTTTCTCGCAATTGAAACTACCCGATCCCATTTTCGATAAATAGAGGGCGCGGCGACGACGTGGCAGGTGATGTTTGGATCTGATCTAGCAGGGGTTGCAGAGTTCTTCGGAAAGAAGCGGCGAAGTTAGTTAACTCCGCACGCGCGGGCGGCGACAATGCGACGTATCTCAATCAAATTCCGTTTGACTATGTACTCGCAGGCCCGTTTTTTTTGGTGCTAAAGCGCCAATCCCCTATTGTCATTACGTGCTCAGAGAACCATCGCCATCGCAGCAAGCGTGGCTGCCTGCGTGATCGTGAGAGTCGTACAGGTTAGTGTCGCTACCTGGATTGTGTACGCCCTGATCATGTTGGCCTTCGTGCGTGCGTCACCTCGAGCTTCAGCGGCTTCGGCAGCTCTTAACTTTGCACTCAGTGAGTCAGCGATCGCCGGATCAGATACGTACCAGCTTGTCAGGCGCGCCACGCCGTCAAAGCTAACGATAGACTCCTCACCTAGCCCTGACCAGTCGATTTTCGTTGTCAAGATGATCTCCTGAGACAACGTGTCAAGTTTCAGCTCGTCACTGACGAAGGTCGTCAGTTCGCCAAGTGAAAGGTCTGTGTTGGTATTGATGTTTTTTATTTCAGGCAACTCCACGAATCCATTGTCATTACTGTCGATTGCATTGAATGCCGCAGTACGCCCTTCGTCGGAGTTAACGAACCCACGCACTCTGCTCGGCGCATCACGATTCAGTCGAAGCAAGTTAACAATGGTTTCTGCGCCCTTGGCCCGGATGCGATCGAACGCCTTCTGCTGCGCTTCTTCCGCGCCCGGCGTAAGAAAACTCAGGATGCTGCCGTCAAGGTTGGCAATGACCGTATCCATCCCAGTGATGCCTGGATGAATTGGAGCTGCAACGATCTGAGGAGCATGGGTTAGAACATCGATTGACGAGCCTGCGTTTCTGGGTTGGCTCAGCTTGAACGAGTAGCCATTCTTTTGCCCGGAAGCGAGTTGGGCTTCCAGCAAACAAAGATTCGGATGAGCGGCACAGAACGTTGCCAGATCGGCCAGACTGTTGGCATGGTTACCGGTCTGTTGATGAAAGACATTGGCCGCACTGACGAGAAGTTGCAGGTCACCCTCAACTGCGAGTCTGACATTCTGATGCCGCTCGGATTGAATCGCCGGAGTCAGCAACGACACGAGGACGCCGATGATTGCTATGACAACCATCAGCTCAATCACGGTGAAGCCGTCACAATCGCTTGCCTTGGACCACAAGGCTGCGCCTCGTTTCCTGCTGCGCGTTGTTGATGAAGTTAGCGCTGAAACTGAAGAGCTCCGTGATTTGGTTTCCGTTGTCATAAGCGACTCCTTTCTCGACACTACTTTTTTCCGCACCTTCGCGGCGCCGGAATATGCGCTTGGGTAAAATCACCTGCCCAGACAAGTTGAAAACGTTACTGACCCGGCACAACGAATTTTGTGTTGCCCACGCCCTCGACTGTGAAGGTTCCAGGGTGCGCCACAGGCCAGGCAGTCATACTCCCTCTTAAATCAAACGTGCCGTCAGGCTGGTTGAGTATGAGAACGTTGCCGCCGCTGCCGAATTCATCCACCTCCGTAAAAAAAGTGAGTATGAAGTCCCCCGGAAAGGGCGTGTATGGATTCTTACCCAACGACCCGTGTACGACGTTGTGCCCTAATAGTGTCCCGCCCTCACGAATAAGATAAATCTTTCCACCAACCACGGTCCCAGGATTCGCCGGGTCAAAGAAGAGAATCACGCACGAGTTTACTGATTCACCAGTCGACTCATCGGTTCCGTGCACATTGAACTGAAGCTGTCCCAGGTCAGTAAAATCTGGTACTGGGCTCTCGTAGCGCGGATGAGTCAGCTGTGCATGCGCATCCCACCAGTCGATAATCTGGTCGGCTTGTTCAGTAAGAACGCGATGGTCCCCCTCGAACTTGATATCCGAGCACTGCAGTCCGCCACGCTCGTTGATGTCCGAGCACTGCACACCCTCGCGACCACTGCGGTTGGTCAGACGTAGCACCAGAGCACTCACTGCGGCTGCGGCCTGTTCCTGCGTGTCCGCGTTAATGCGGGCATTGATCGCTACGATACGCACGCCGTCGCGACGGATGGCCAGATGTGCCGTTCCCTCCTTAGTGCTTTGGAGGTAATCGACGTTCGCTGACACTACGGCCTGCCGTGCGCCACTCTCGTCCGTGATCACCAGGTCACCACTGATCTTCGCGACGGGGCGGATGGCAAGCCCTCCAGCATGGACAATCACGAACACCGTGCCACCAAGTGCAGCCAGCAGCACAGTGATCCTAAGGATACTTCTAACGTTGCGTTGAATTGTTTTCTTCATCGTATTCTCCTTCGATTGCGCGATTGCGCTAAGACAGTTGGCGCTGCTGGCAACCTGCACCATCACTGCTGAGGCGCCGGTGGTTCAGGTTGAGGGTTGAATCCCTTGAGCGTTGCAGGCACGACGAACATGGTTTTACCGGAGACGTTGTCAAAAACTTCCACCGTAACAACGATGTCGTCGGGCTTCATGTGATTCGAACGGCCGTCATCCAGGCTCGGCTCAAGTTCCACTTCGACGCGTAGCTGCGCGCGTTCTCCAGCCCGCAGGTCGAGCGACGTGGCGTCGAAATCGAAATACGTGCCGTGTCCAACACGGAGAGGCATAGTTCCCTCAAACCGCGCGAGTCGATTGCCGTTGATGTCAAAGATTCCGGCGCACGGAATGATGCCGCCCTTCGTTAGTGCCGAGTTGAGTATGCTGACGCGAACGGTTTGATCCGTGGTAACGCCGAACAATCCGGTCTTCGTACCGATGATGATGATCGCGTGCACCGGCCTCGCAGCCCAGACGGCAAAGACAATCGCAAGCACGCCAAGAATTGCTGTTGTTGCCAGGAGTTCTGTACGCCTGTTACTAATTTTCATGATCTTTCCCCTTCTGCTGTGTTGTGGTGACTTGAGACGAAGTGCGATGTCGTTGCTCCTCAAACTTGGGCGCAACAACTTACTTCCCAGCGAATGGTGTCGCTGGCCCATATCCCAGGTTGTTTCCCTCGATGGTGTTCTCCTTTTGATCATCGTCCTTGCACTGGATCTACTGTGGGCACTCGGTGACCTTGAAACGTTCGTGATCGACTCGACTTAAGGATCAACAAGTTCGCCTGTCAAAACGAGCGTCATCGTCGCTGATTCCTCCAATGGGCCAACACGGAAAAAACCGACTCCGAGCAAGAACCCGGGCTGCATTTGCAAAAACAAATCTTGACTGATACTCCACTGTCCGTTGCCCTGGGGATGTTCAAGCAGCGGAAGAGTAGCCTCGGGCGAATTAGGGAGCGGTAGTTTTCGCCTCAAAGTAATGACAGGCACGCCAGGGTGCGGTAGCTGAATGTCGGCATCAATATGCTTCAACAGAAGAATCTTTCCAGTCGGAACCACAAAGTTGTCGGGGTAATAAACTATTTGGTTGTTTCCCGGTCGCAGACCGACGAGGACTTCTTCTTGAAAGAGATTGTTGGGGTTGATTGCGACGACGATAAAGATCGGCATTCTTTGAGATGTTTGCAGGGCAACGGGTCCGGTGATGTCAACCGATCCCCTGATGTTAGTGACGCCCTGCGGGCTGACAGGAATCGGTTCACCCGGACCGTTGCCGACCTGCACCGGTCCTGGCAGCATGACTTTCGTCATTCCCTGCACAACGACCGGTACGGGATTGGTCGTCGTGTTGATAACGTTCACGTCCTTGTCACGCGTGTTTTGTGCCTGAGTCGACGACAGTCCATTGGCAAACGCAACCAACATCAGTCCTGCGATTGAGATAATTGATTTCTTGATTTTGTTCATGATCTTT
>DATJKB010000407.1:0-3373 GCA_035491875.1 Pyrinomonadaceae bacterium
CAAGCTTCATTCGACAGTTCAATGTCCAGCTGCGGTTCAATATTAGGGAACTCAGCGGGGGTAAACCGCCCTTCCCCACTGCATCTATCGGAGCTTGAGTTCTACAGATTAGCTTGACCCTCGATCTTTTGTACGTGGCCCTGTTGAACTACCGCGGTCGTTACCGACGATCGCTGCATCACCTAATTAACAATCCTTTCGTACGCCAAACGGATAGCGGTCATCTGATCGTCCAATGCCTCGTGCAAACTTTTCGATGATTCAAAGCCCAACTTCACCGCAACATCTTTCGATATCGGATGATCTGTTTCGGGTAAACGCGTCGAACGGCCCGCAATCAGCCGCAACTGATGATCGACCGCTCTCAGCAACTCATATCCATTGCTCATCGCGTTGAAGTCCTCTTCCAGCAATGATCCTTCTTCACGCAGACGCTCCAATGTCGCTCGCGTCGAACGATCATCACCTTCATCGGGTATTTCATCTCTCAGCTGGAGATAACGCGCAGCGAAGTAGACATCGAGCATACCTCCCACGCCGTACTTGATATCGGTGCCCGAACGACGCCCGCGATTTCCCTTCTCCTTCTCGAGCCGGTCCCGCACGCGTTTTGTTTCGACGCTCAACTCTTCGCGGTCAAGTTTCAAAGCGTTCGCATGAATCCGATGCCTCGCATGAGTCTCAATCATCTTCGCGAGATCGATGTCGCCCCCGACTGCGCGCAGCTTCACGTACGCAAGCCACTCCCACGGCACACTGTCGTCGCGCAAATAATCAAGGAAGCCCTCGGAACTGGAAACAAGCGGGCCATTCTTGCCGTGCGGTCGCAAACGTACGTCGACGCGATAGAGATAGCCTTCACGCGTGATGCTCGACAGTGCAACCAACATCAGTTCGGCCAGTCGCGCGTAAGCCTCGTCCTGACTCATCGATGCTACCGGCGAGGGAACGAGTGAATCATAAGTGATCAAAAGATCGAGGTCAGATCCGTAATCGACACCACCGCTGCCGAGTCGGCCCAAGCCGAGAAACGCGACTCGTGGTCCAGCTTTTAACGGACCGACGCGCCGCACCATTTCCCGGCGTGCGATCAAATACGCCACGTTGATACTCGCAATCGCCAACTCCGTCTGTAAACGGTTGGCTTCGAGGATCGAGATGTTGTTCGTGGCATCGAGCGTTCCGATTTCAGTAATGAGTGCGGCCCAAGTCAGACGGAGTGCGGTTAGCTCCGCTGAAAAACTGTTCTCACGATCGATCGCCGCTCGTAGCACGCCGCGATAATCGCGACGTAAAGCCTGGCTTGAGTGTTTGCCGAGACCTTCGATCAAGGAAGGATTCGAGGCAATCATTTCCGCAAAGAAATCGGAAGCGCCACAGAGGGTCATCAACGTCGACAAATTGTCGTCCGATAGCGAAAGTTGGAGTTCCGTTTTCTCCAGTGATTCAGCGATTCGAACCGCGTGGGCCAATGATCTTGTCGCGTTCAGAGATCGCTTTGCTGCTTCAGGAAGATGTTGCGCGAGGATCTCCGGAGCCAACATTGGTTCTTTCAGGTGCTGTTGGAACGCTCTGGCTGCGGCTGTAACAAGCGCCGCTTCTTTATCGACGCTCTTGCTTCGTCTGGGAATTGCGGGCGAGCTTGCAGGCAATACGACTTCGCTAAACAGCCGATCATATGTTCGACGAACGTGCGATTTGTGAAGTTCCAGCGCCGACTCAAATTCACGGGGCGTGTAGCCCATGCGTTTCCCAATCAGCGCCCTGGCAGCTGTGGCTTCGGGAACGGTGTGCGTCTGCAGCCCGTGCTCCATTTGCAAACGGTGTTCGAGCGTTCGCAGGAAGGCGTACGCATCCGAAAGCTCGCTGCGTTCTTGTTGAGTGACGAAGCCTCGGTCAGAAAGTCGTTCGATGCTCACCAACGTGTGCGGCGCTCGCAACCAATCATCGCGTCCGCCGTGGGCGAGTTGTAAGGCTTGGGCAATGAATTCGACTTCACGAATTCCGCCTCGGCCGAGCTTCACATTGAATCCGCTCTTCTTTTCAACTTGCCGATCGATTTTCTGTTTCGCCAAACGGACATTCGCCAGTGCCTGCGACACAGACACGTCAGGCCGAAAAACCTGCGGTGTAACCATCTCTCTAAATCGCGCGAACAGCTCGGATGAGCCCGCCGACGAACGTGAACGAATCAAAGTCTGGCGCTCCCAATCCTGTGCATTACGTTCGTAATAACGTGCAGCTTCGTTCAGTGAACAAGCCAGAGCGCCATCTCGACCGTGCGGACGAAGTCGCAGATCGACGCGATAGGCTGCACCCTCACCACCAGACTGGCCGACAAGTTTTGCAATCGTTTCAGAAAGCTTAACGAAGTATTCGCGGTTGCTGACTTCGCCGCGCTCGCCTGTGCCCGCCGTCGTGCCTTCATCGGAATAAAGAAACACCAGATCAATATCCGATGCGTAATTCAGCTCGCGCGAGCCGAGCTTGCCCAGGGCGATGACACAGAAGTCAGCTTGTGCGATCCGTCCGCGGTCGTCGCTCACTCGAGGCATACCGTAACGGTTATCGAGATCCTGACGCGCAACGTTCAATGCGTATTGCAGAATCGCGTCTGCGAGATTTGATAACTCCTCCGTTGTCTCAACCAGTGAATGCGCTCGCCTGATGTCGTGGAGATAAGTGCGCAGCAACTCACGTCGACGAAAGCGGGCGAGTAACACCTGGGGATTCAAAGAGGAATTTGTGAGGGCGAAGCGTGCGAGCGATTCCTTTAGTTCGTCACAAGTTCTGACGCGTATGTTTGCTCGCTCCCGACCGAGCCATGAAAAGTATTCGGGATTCTGTTCAAGAGTTGTAGCAAGGAGCGGGCTCCAGGCCGACAACGTCAGGACATCGGCGAGCAACGCGGGTTGGGTTAGAAGATTTTGATAAGTGCGAGGGTTATCTTTCTTGATCCGATCGATGAAGAGTTGTGCTCCGTTTGGGTCGGGCAGATCACGAAGCAGGAAATCGACTCTAGAATCCGGAGTTGACACAGGACCATTGTACGCGGGGGGTTCTGGACGGACTAACTGAGGAAAAGCCGGGAAGAATCATTGGTCAGTTATCATTTGACAGTTATCAATTATCAATTTCATCCGCATACAGCTTCTGGCTGGACCCGACCGGGCTCGTTCTCAACACAAATTGATAACTGACAACTGTCAAATGATAACTGACCAATGATTTTCTTTCCGGCTTCTGAACCTTAGATATCGTAATACAACGAAAACTCCAACGGATGCGGGCGCATGCGCAGCGGAGTAATCTCACGATCTCGCTTGTAACTAATCCAGCGCTCGATCAATTGCGGACTGAACACATCGCCTTT